>NZ_PEIG01000006.1:300000-398834 GCF_002749975.1 Gloeocapsopsis sp. IPPAS B-1203
TACGCAACTTAATGGTAACACTAAAACAAGAAGAAACACGCACAGCTTTTAGTTGGTTATCTTCACATCCACCTACAAGCGATCGCATTGGCTATCTCGAATCAATTATTCAGCGCCACGGTTACAACCGCTACGCTTACGAGGGAGTTGCCAGACACACTCAGATCAAACAAAGAGTAGAAAAATTGCTACAACAGAAACAATCCGAACCTAAAAAGCATCAACGATAAGTAAATAGGGAATGGGGTAGTTGAGTAGTAGAGCATGAGGGAAAAATAGCAATTAAATCTCTTCATCTCTCCCACACTCCTACTCTACAACACTCCCACACTCCTACTCTCCCACTATTCATCCCTAATCCTTCTTTTACATCGAGGAGTCGTTTATGTCACCACAGTTGCAATTTGCTTGGCGAGGTATTGGTTTATCTGTCGGGGTAGCAACACTGTTACTTGGTAATAGCGTTATAGCTGCGCCACAATATAACTGGATTGCGCAGGTCAATCCTACCGTACCACCTGTTGTTGTTGATACAGAACCATTACCACCAGTGCCAGGAACAACACCACCTAATGGTTCCACAGTTCCCAGCGTCACAACTGCTACGCGGTTTACTTGTCAATTGAATAACGGTCAGTATACAGTCATGTATCAGCCCGAAAGCCAGCCAAGCCGCTTTTTCCCCTGGGCTACTCCAACAGCTTTAGGTGGTGGTTGGAGCGAACAACGACGTTGTGAAGAAATTAGTCGTCGCTTAGAAGCATATCGCCCAGATGGTTTACTAGAACTCACAACAGGCGTAGAAAATAATTATAATACTGTTTGCGTGATCACGCAGCGCAACAATTCATCTTGTCGCATTGTCTTTACCGTACCTCCAGGGCAAGACCCAATCTTAACTCGCGATCGCGTCTTTGAAAACCTCACAGTTGCTGATAGCGGTCAACAGACAACTGGAGTTTATACCTATACAAATCGTGGTAATGAACTCGATCGGCTATTTAACTTAGGACGTTCTGTTATTGGCGGTAACAATCGACGTTCTTCACGAAGCATTAACTTAAGACCTTTCCTCGATCGCGCTGACGGTGGTAACGGAACTCAACTCAGCGGTGGTGTTCCTGCACGTAATAATACACAATCGCAACCAGGTACTAGAAGACTTAACCCCAGCAACTTTTAGCTGCTAAAGTATAGCTAATTGCCAATAGAAGAATCGCCAAGAGCTAAATATGGTTAATCGCGATCGCATTCAACCAGAACCAGGACAAGAATCAGTGTGGGATTATCCTCGTCCGCCACGTTTAGAAGACGTTAATAAGCATATTCAGGTTGTTTTCAACGAAATTGCGATCGCTGATACCCATCATGCCAAACGAGTACTAGAAACAAGTCATCCACCTGTTTATTACATCCCGCCTAGTGATATCAAAATGGAGTACCTTATTCGTACTCCTCAATCGAGTTTTTGTGAGTGGAAAGGACTTGCAGGCTATTACACAGTTGCAGTAAGTGACAAACAAGTTCCAAATGCTGCTTGGTTTTACCCCGATCCTACTCCTACTTTTGCTGCAATTAAAGACTATGTCGCTTTCTATCCACATTTGATGGCTGCTTGTTACGTCAATGGTGAGAAAGTGCAACCACAACCAGGAAACTTCTACGGCGGTTGGATCACCAGTGATATTGTTGGTCCATTCAAAGGTAGTCCTGGAACCTGGGGATGGTAGTTCTTTGCTGTAAAAACTCAAGCAACCAATTAAGCTGAAGTGAAAAAATACCGCCTGAAAAACAGCAAGATCCGATCAATCAACACGGAAAAATAATGACCCTACAAAGCAAAATTGTTGAAGTTGAAGAAGCTAGAAAAGTGGTAGGGGAGTTTAGAAGCGTTGTTGAAGATTTTGAAGCGAGAGGATTAACCATAGAAGTTTAGAGCGAATAAATTTAAAAATTAGTTGAGCCGACAAGATGATGCTAATATCAGGAAAATCACACGAAAACAAGCAGATATACTGATATGTATTAATAAATATAGAGATTCTAGAATAGAGAATATACGTAATAAGTTAAAGCAAAATTTACTAAATTTAAAATATAGTGTTAGTAACATAGAAAAGGAAATTCAAACTTGAATAATGTATTGATTTTCCTCAGTAATATTAGTAGCGTAATTAATCATTTGGCTAACATTTTAAATTGATGTTACCAGGTTAGTATCAAAAATTATCATCAAGTTGGTGATAGTATTGTCTTAGTATAAACATGAGTATCTTAATACTTCTACAACACTTCCTCTGTTATCAAACTACAGAATCAACTACAAGCATTGCAGTGTAATAACGATTGTGATTGCAATTTAGCTACTTGTATAGGAATTGTATGAATACAACAGAACCAGGCGATCGCGAACACCTAGAGAATTTTAAAATATTCTCCAAGCACGTTGGTGTATGGGAAGGCATTTGGGTGCGCTTAGATGCAAACGCTAAAGAAATTGAGCAATTTACAGGTGTTGTGAAGAAAAAGATAGTTGATAATCAATGGGTGCAAACTAATACGTATCAGTTTGCTGATGGTAGAAGTGTCACTCAAAATTTTGTGGGTGTTGTAGCTGGCAAAGGTGCGATAAAAATCGAAAGTTCCGAACCTCCGTTTTGTAACTACACCACACTAGCTGAGGAATATGGCACCAACCTGATTATTTTTCGGATCTGGGATAAAGCAACTGGCGTGCTACTTGGCGTTGAAACGATTAATCTCATCGATGACAATACTTGTATCCGCACTAGTCAAGGATTTACTACTGAAGGAAAATTCAGGGGTGGGACGATGATTACTGAACGTAGAATTGGCTAATTAGCATCTGGAATGCTGCAACTTAATGATGTGGCTGCTTTGGTAGCTTTTCTTTGTTCTGAAGAAATTAGATGGATCGCGGATCAAAACATTTATGTTGATGGGGGACTGGGAATTTTATCGACTGAGTGAGAATTCCAAGTCAGAGTCAGCGATCGCATAACATTTGATATTTGCATAAGCAACCGTTGCAATTGTTTTAATGGAGAACAAGATGGCAGAAGGGTCAAACAATACCCTAAAAGTTGCCTATCAAGCATTTGAGTATTTTAGTCACGGATTGGCAACAGGGGAGTGGAATCAGCTGATCGATATGCTTAGCGATGACTTCACCTTTTGGTTTCCAGTAGGACCTTATCATGGCTTAAATGTGGGAAAAGAACGGGCGATCGCCTTCTTTCAATACGTCTCTGAGACATTCAGTAGTGGATTGTTTCTCACCTTAGACCGAGTGACTAGCAATCAGATGACAGTGGTTTTTGAGTTCCGAGATGAGGGACTCATGTGGGGGGAACCTTATAAAAATCGAGTCGCGGTTTCCTTCGATGTGCGTAGCGATCGCATTTGTGGCTACCGAGAGTATTTTGGTAGTGATGGTAAATCTAACTAAGGCAAGCTCGAAACCCTTGTGGTGGACATCTAACTAAGGCTAGGTGCATTGAAAGTTCACAATTGAAAATCCAACGCACAGCTTCGATTGATCTAAAATGCGGTTGATGAGTCCAAAGTGAGCGCATGGTAAACCAAGGTTTGATTCCAGTAGTTGTGAATGGTGCTGCTGGTAAAATGGGTCGTGAAGTCATTAAAGCAGTCTCTCAAGCAAGTGACATGACCTTACTGGGTGCAGTTGACCGCAACCCTGAATACAATGGCAAAGATGCGGGAGAAGTTGCAGGTTTAAGCGAACCGCTAGAAATCCCAATTACCGATCAATTAGAACCTACATTAGTCCTAGCAACTCAAGAAAGACAATTGGGTGTGATGGTAGATTTCACGCATCCGAGTACTGTTTATGACAACATTCGCGCAGCGATCGCCTATGGGATTCGCCCAGTTGTAGGAACGACAGGATTAAGCGTTGCCCAAATTCAAGACTTAGCCGAATTTGCAGATAAAGCGAGTACAGGTTGTTTACTGGTTCCCAATTTCTCAATTGGTATGGTACTACTCCAAGAAGCCGCCGTTAGAGCCTCGCAGTACTTTGACCATGTAGAAATCATCGAACTACATCACAATCAAAAAGCAGACGCCCCTAGTGGAACCGCAATTCAAACAGCTCAGATGCTTGCAGAAATGGGCAAAACATATAACCCTCCCACGGTAGAAGAAACTGAAAAGCTCCCTGGAGCAAGAGGCAGTGTTGCTGATGAAGGTATTAGAATTCATAGTGTCCGCCTTCCTGGACTCATTGCTCACCAAGAAGTGATTTTTGGCGCACCAGGACAAATCTATACTTTACGCCACGATACCAGCGATCGCGCTTGTTATATGCCTGGAGTCCTGCTTGCCATTCGTAAAGTCCTACAACTCAAATCCCTAGTCTATGGCTTAGAAAAGCTATTGTAATCATGGGGGAATAATGGACTTAGTCCCTCACCCCTCACCCCTCACCCCTCACTCCTCATGTTAGTTCCACTCACGCGCCAAAAATTTGAACAATTGATTCCCCGTATTGCGACTGGCGATCAGTACAAATATGCTTGGGGCAAGTTTCCTGATTTCTTAAAGCGACTGCTGATTTCGGTCGTCAGTGTCGTTGCGATTTGGATTGTGCGACTCATTATTGGTGAAGGATTTGGCATAATTCTCTTTCCGGTAGGCGCGATCGCCGGACTTTATTGGTTGTGGGGACCTGTTTTATGGGCAAGTTTGCGTAATGTAGAATACCGTAAATATCCTTACAGTGGTTTCTTACGCGGGCGAATATTAGATGTCTATATTACTGAGGAATTAATTGGTACTGAAGAAACTGTTAATAATAAAGGCGAATTGGTCATTGTCGAAAACCGCGAACGGCGGCTCAATATAGAAGTTGGTGATGAAACAGACTTTTTTACTGAAATTCAAGTACCGTTACGCCGCAACCACCAAGATGTTGTTCCCAACCAAATTGCTGAAATGATTGTGCTTTCTACTCGACCAGATTTAAGTAGCATTGCCAAAGTAACAGATATTTATATTCCAAGTCGTAATATCTGGGTAAGCGATTACCCTTACTTACAAAAAAACAACTTTATTGAAGTCAGTCGCCGTTTGCGTGAGAGTAGAGAACCGCGATCGCGTCAAGCCCCACGGAGAAGAACCCGTCCTTCCTATCCGCAAGATGTTGAGGAATGGTAAAGAAGCCCGTTGCTGATCTAAGTATTTTATGTTTCCGACGCCGAAGAACGATTGAGTACTGGTGATAAATAAGCTACCAAAGCACCAATTAGGAAACCTGCAATGTTACGCACTAAAGGAAGCCACTCGGAAGTCCGTGTCACAACAGGTCCAATCCCAAACGCAATAAATAGGATTCCCCATAGCGGCGAGAAAATTAAAGCCCATTGCCAAGCAAAAACTTGCCCAGGACGCCGAGGTTGAGCCGCAAAGCCACATATTACCCCACCAAGAACCGAGGTAATGAGTGTCAAAATCCATTGTTCGCGTGGTAATCCAGGAACAACGCGACAGCCACCTTGTCGTAAACAAGCTTCAACTGACTCGATAGATTGAATAATTGATTGATCTTCTCCCTCTTCGCGAACAAAATACAAATTACCAAAGCGGGTTTGCAACTCTACCCAAAATGTCCGAGGTAATAGCTGGTAAACGGCATCACCGACATTAAAGTTGAGAATATTTCCCCCACGAGAATCGGCAACAACTAAAATACTTTTTTCATCTAAATTCCAAAAATCTTTGACTGCTGCGCCTGGTGTCCGATCATACTGTGTGAGAACGCGGAGTTTCCAACCAGTTTCTGCTTCAAATTGTTCAAGTTCTTGCGCTAATCGCTCTTCTTGAACGCTCGTGAGCGATCGGGCTAAGTCTATAATTGGCGTTGGCTGATCGGGAAGTAACTCTGGATTGTTATACGCGAGTGCTACAGGAGAGGGTAATAACCAGGCTGCACCAGCTAAAAAAATTGTAAATACGCTTACCAGTAATCGTCGCCAAATAGAACACTGCATGGACAATTCTATATAAATCTCAAATTTGGACAAAAACCAAATGGTTTTATTGTAAAGAGTAAAAGATGATACTTCTTTACATTTTGTAACTTTACTCTAATTTAGCTGACAATTGCCCATAAACTCAATCCCCCATGAAGAGAATCTCGGGTTTGGCTCAGAAGTAGCTACTTTGTTAAGAAAGCAGAGGAAGCTTCAGGAGCAGAGGAGGAATAGTGTTTTCTATATAACTCAAAACTCAAAACTCAAAACTCAAAACTCAAAACTAATTACTAGCCCCTTCACCTGGTTGTAATCGCATTAAGAATAAAATCAGTGCTACACCGACTAAAGCTCCACCAAGATGGGCAATGTGGTCAACGCCATCTTGAATACCTGTTTGGCGTAACTCAAATATGACGCGCTCGATCACAAATTGACCGAGAATGAGAACTTCTAGAATTTTGCGCCAATGCCAGCGGAGTTTGATGAGAACGCTTACGGCAAATAAGCCAAAAACTGCTCCTGAAGCACCTAACGAGTAAACGGCTCCACCGTGGAAGAAAAAACTCATCAGACTGCCGCCTAATCCACAAATAATGTAGGAACTGACGATTCCCAAAATGCCTTCTTCTTCCTCAACAATCCTGCCAAAAATATAGAGAAAAAATAGATTGCCTGAGATATGTGCCCAGTTTGCATGACAGAACATTGAAGTGAAAAACTGATACCAAGCTGGAGAGGCGTGATTGAGATAGAGATTTTGGATAAAAGGAATACCTAGAACGCGATCAGCAATAAACACAACCAAGTTGATAATAATTAGCGTAAAAACACCGTTGTAGTTTTGTTTAGGGTTAGTTATTAGTGGCTGGTTTTTGAGCATTCTTTAAAATAGGGGTCAGGAAGTTCCAGTACCATCATTGTTGACATAATGCAATGTGCAGTTTAGGAAGTCTGGGAGTTTTGTATCCATTTTAAAGTTGGGGTTATTTTTGTACCTATCTCCTAATCCCTCATTCCTTCAATTATTCCTCTTCTGTTTCGACATCATCATTATTATCATGCCAATTTGAGGTATCGTAGCGTACCTGACTCGATTCTATATTTGTTGTGTAACTGCGATATTGCTCAAGGAATGCTGCATTGTTTTCTTCAGGTAATTCTTCTGGATAAGGAACATTACTGATGCGATCGCGCTGTCTGGAACGCTGTTCTGCTAAAAAGCGATCGCTACTCCGACGAGTACCGCGTGTAAAAGTTCTCCAAGCGACTTTCACCCCAGTGAAAACGCTGCGCGTACCAACTTCAACTTTCTGTGCCTGTTTCACAGCATTATCAATGCTTTGATCGACTTGCTTAGCGACATTACTCGCTCTTTGTACACCTTGGCTGACATCATCAGTTAAATCGCTAATCTCTAACCCTGTTAAGCGAATTGCTTCTAATGTAGGTGGTAAGTCTCGCCGTAGTGTATCAAACAATTTTTCTGCACTGCGAGCAGCCCGCGCCAACTCCTGTAATGCTGGCAAGGCTGCCACCAATACTGCGGTCAAACTCACAGCCACTAAAAGAATCGATAGTCCAAGCCAAAATAAAGGGTCAATCACAAGTATCAAGAGCGATTATAGGCGGTCTAAAAGCGGTGGTTGATCGGAGGAAGCTTCAATTTTATTCGAGCGCATAGGTGTTTGACGCTCTTGCTGACTTGCTTCAATGCCTGCAGCTAAAGCCTCCCGCAATCGTTCTAGTGTGTCATCCCAGTTGCGCAATGCTGTTTCTGATAGGCGATCTGCTTGTATCTGTACACTTGTGGATAAATCTTCTGCTAATTCTGGTAAAGCATCAGCAGATTTTTTCAGCAAAGTACGTGTTTCTCGTCCAGCACGCGGTGCCATTAGCAAGCCTGTTAGAGTACCAATGGCAGCCCCTAGCAACATACCGCCAACAAAAACCCCAGAACGGTTGTTAGACATAACTGTATCTATCTCCTTACACTCATTTTATGTAAGTTTTATCGGCTTGCACGATAACTCGTGCACATTTACTGCACAAAAAGTACTACTACACTCTTTCTTGTCTACTTTTACAACAAGTAAAACTATTTTGAATTCTAACTTTTGAACTGAGAATCACCTATATTTTGCCAGAGCTTTTCTAAAAAAACCTGTCTGACGCAATAACACGATGCGCTGCCAAGTCTGTAAGACAACTGCTAATAAATTGAAAAATTGTTTGATTCGTAGTTGTTTGACCTCTTGTGGTGTATCTGGCTGTCGTGTTTGGCGAATTGCTGTTTTTCCGACAGCGATCGCGTCTGGTGTCCTCTGCAAAGCTGCACGAGTCACGCGCTCATACACCAACAAAATATCTGCTATCCGCGCCAACTTAAGCCGTAGTTGCCATATTTGCCAAGCAACACACAGAAGAACTAGCGTTAGTCCTAGATTTATGAAAACAACTGTTACCATCGCTGCTTGGCTAGCTCCCAATTTGACTTTATGATGAGCTGATTAAATTTAGTTCTAGGGTATTGAGCAGTATCAAGCTTAAGCTAGATGAGCATGACTTACCTTACTATGTTAATTTCCGATCTGGCAATGCCTTAGCTGATCTTTAAAATTTATACCTTTTAGTTTAGATAACTATGTCTTTTGCTCAACAAACATCCTCTCCAAACAAGCCAAATCACCGCTATCGAGGACTCGAAAGATTTTTTGCAATTCTTGCCCTAGTTAATTTTTGTTTAGTGCTATTTGACTATAGTTATATACCTTGGCGAGACTTTTACTTTCATGCTGCTCCTGCCTTCACTCAACAATACGATCTCTTTAAAGGCATTGAGCCACATCGAGAGACTGAGCGCTATCTTGCTAAGGTTAATGAGTTAGAGCAACAAGTTGAGCAAACGAGCTTACAGACACAGGAAACTGAAAATTTGCTGCAAGAGTTACAGTTCTTGAGCAATGAAATGATTGAAGACAATCCTTTTGCCGAAGCTAATAAAACAGGATCGCTGGCTAAAATCAAAAATCAGGTCCGCGATCGCATGAACAAAGAATCTGCTCATCAAGCTTTTGATTTGTTTTGGAGTACAACTCATTTATCTCAACAAAACTTCCAGCAAGAACTTGCTTTTTTTGACGAACAAATAAAACCATTACTTAAAACAAATTATTATCGCGATATTAGCACTAATGGTAAATTCATTGATAAGTTTTGGCTAATTGATTTACCCTTCATCATCCTGTTTGGTTGTGAGTTCATTGTTCGTACTTATTCTATTAGCCGCAGACGTCCAGACTTAAATTGGTTGCAAACTATATTGCGGCGATGGTTTGATATTTTTCTGTTACTTCCTTTTTGGCGCTGGCTAAGAATTGTTCCTTTAACAGTTCATTTATATCAGTCTGAACTTGTTAATTTAGAGCCACTGCGCGAGCAGCTTAACCACGATGTTGTCATTAATTTTGCCGAAGAGATGACTGAAGTTGTTGGAATTCGGATCATTGATCAAGCTCAGGAGGCAGTGAATCGAGGTGATGTAGCAAATTGGATATTAAATCCAGATTCCCGCCGTCCTTACATCAATATTAATAATACGAACGAAGTACAGGCGATCGCTACCCGTTTGTTAGACCTCAGCATTCATCAAGTTTTGCCTAAAATGCAACCTGATATTGAAGCTCTCGTTCATCATATGGTTGTCAATACTCTCAATCAATCCCCAATCTACCAACAAATAAAAAACGTTCCTGGTGTCAGTCGTCTCCCTAACCAATTAACAGAGAAACTCGCTACAGAAGTATCTCAAGCTACATACCGTACTATGACTAAATTTCTCCAAGATCCTGTAGTTATGCAATTGTCCAATCAATTAGTAGAAAACTTTATTCAAGCTTTGCAAGTAGAAGTGCAAAAACAGCAAAATATTCAAGAAATTCAAGCATTAGTTGTCGATCTTCTAGAGGAGATCAAGATTAATTATGTTAAAGGTCTTGAGAAAGAAGGAGTAGAAGGATTATGGGAAGAGTCTTATCAGTTGCGTAGAATTGCCGCTAACGAACAGTAGTTTTTAGTAGGTATATGTGAATATACAAAGCTTTTGAATGGTTTTTGAATGCTCTAATTTATCGGCTACTAGTAGTTAATTATATCCAGAAGCTATTAGCAATTCTACCTGGATATTCATAGCTCAAATATAAATGTTATGGAGAAGAAAATAGTTGTTATATTCGCTATTTTCCTCTCTCAACTTATGTATTAACTATGCTAAACCAGCATTACCAGGAACTTGGCTAGTTTTGCTTGTACCATGCAAACGGGGATCGGGTTGTGGTGGATTGGGTTCAGGTCCAATTGGTTGTGGATTTGCGATATATTCAAATTCACCTTTTCCATCTGGTGTAGGACCTTTAGCCCAACGCCCTTCAGCACTTTGCGTACCTTCCGAGTGATTCCAGAACTGATAGGCATACTCGTTCTTGCCATATTCGTGGGCGACACTGGGAGCAACTGTTGCCTCTAGTCCTTCACTTTGTAGATCTTCAATTGCCGCTAACCACTGGTTTTGATGCATCGTATCGCGGGCAATCATAAAACTGAGGTGGTCTTTCACTCCAGGGTCGTCTGTCATCTCATACAACCGTACAGCCTGCATCAGACCTTGAGACTCTGCATGGAGATTAGAACGAAAGTCTGCAAGTAAGTTACCACTGGCAACAATAAAGCGACCATTCCAAGGAAAACCAACGCTGTCGGCTGGCATTGCACCTAATCCAGATACGATCGCATGTTGTGGGTTCATAGCGGCTGCCATGATCTCATCTCGGGGATTACTACCACCCATAACTGCACCCACGATCCGGTCTGCGGCTCCTTCTTCCTGAAGTTTCAGCGGTGCCTTATCTAGTAAACACGCAATCATTGTAGCTAGCATCTCAACGTGACCGATTTCCTCAGTACCAATGTCTAGCAACATATCTCGATACTTAGCAGGTCCTCGGCAGTTCCAACCTTGGAATAAGTACTGCATCATGACGGTCATTTCTCCAAATGAACCGCCGATCAGCTCCTGCATTTTCATTGCATATACAGGATCTGGTTTCTCTGGCGGAGTGAAGTATTGCAACCGCTTTTGATGATAAAACATCTAATTCTCCTTAATAAAATTTTTGCTCATAGCCATATAAGACAGCAATCAAGGTGCCGCACTTAGAGACATCTAAATTAGACAATTGATATTTTTGTACTACCTTTAAGTATCTATCTAAAAAACTTTCTTTCATCACCCATTGGAAAGACAAAATCCCATCCAATTTGTATAGGTATATATGCATCTTTTAACTAATGTTGTTAACTAGAATACTGCGTCACAATATATTTTGCTAATACTCACTTATTTGAGCAATTAGAGTCTTGTAAAATTCTAAAAAATTATTAGCAAAAAAAGATATCTTTCTATTAAACGCTGAATATAAAAGCTTTTAGCTTATTTTCTTAATAACTATTAAACTATATTAAAGCGATAAATTAATGATTTATCAACAAAGTTTATATGAGAATTAAATCAATAACTCTAAAATTAGAAGGATTAAAATATTGTTTAGAAAAACGAATAGCATCGTTGATTTAAAAAATGCAAATAAATTCGCTGCTATACAAACATTCACCTACGTGGAACTTGCTAAAAAAGCCGCTACTTTCTGAGTAACGGCTCAACAAATACTGCAAATATTTATGCAACTTTAAGATTCGTCGCGTCCATGTACTTGAGCAGGTGGACTTGTTGCCTCAATTGCCGTAAAAGCCTCGAGTATTTTGTATGTATGAGATGCACCTTTGGGGACAACCCAAGAATCTCCAGGTTCGAGCAAAAGCTTTTGACCTTCTAGGTGTAATTCTGCGCGTCCTTGAATTACATAGCCGACAGTTTCATAATCGCGCGTTGCTTCAGGTTTTGGTTCGTCTGGTTGTTCGTTTTCCCAGAGTCGCATTGACACAGTTTTACCAGAAGCAAGGTACTTCTGACCCATCTCACCGTGTGGTGAATGTTGGGAACTGACTTTCATTACAGTAGTGTCACTCATGCTAGCTTTCCTCCCAAAAGTATGCAATCTCGTTTTAAGGCTTGAGTACGACCTTAATACAATTATCTTTCTTATGCTTGAAGGTTTCATAACCTTTGGGTGCATCTTCTAGCTTCATGCGATGCGTAATCACAAAAGACGGATCGATATCGCCATTTTGGATGTGTTCAAGCAATGGCTTTAAATAACGATGGACGTGTGTTTGTCCCATCTTCATCGTTAAACCTTTATTCATCGCAGCACCCATAGGCATCTTGTCGATGAAGCCACCATAAACGCCAGGAATTGATACCGTACCACCCTTACGACAGGCAACAATCACTTGTCTTAGCGCAGTTGGTCGATCAGTTTCTAATCGCAATGCTTGCTTTGCTTCATCATAGAATCCTTCTAAACCTGTCCCGTGGGCTTCCATACCGACAGCATCCATACAAGCATCAGGTCCGCGCCCACCTGTCATTTCTTTGAGGGCTTCCCCGACATCGACTTCTTCATAGTTGAGAACTTCTGCCTTACCCTGTTCTTTTGCCATTTGTAGGCGTTCAGGAACTCGATCAATGGCAATGACGCGGTCTGCACCTAACATATATGCACTTCTAATCGCAAACTGTCCTACAGGTCCACATCCCCAAATCGCTACAGTATCACCTGGCTTGATGTCGCAATTTTCTGCCGCCATGTATCCTGTCGGAAAAATATCTGTGAGAAACAGTACTTGGTCATCAGTAAGTCCTTCAGGGATCTTGAATAAACCAACATCTGCAAAAGGAACGCGGGCATATTCAGCTTGACCGCCAGCATAACCTCCTAGCATATGGGAGTAGCCAAAAAGACCTGAGGGCGAGTGTCCCATCAGTTTTTCGGCAATCCAAGCATTAGGGTTAGAGTTATCGCATAACGACCATAAATCGCGGTTACAGAAAAAGCAGTTACCACAAGATATAGTGAAGGGAACGACAACGCGATCGCCTTTTTGCACATTTTTAACTGCACTACCCAGTTCGACAACCTCTCCCATAAATTCATGACCAAGGATGTCGCCTTTTTTCATCGTTGGGACATACCCGTCATAAAGGTGTAGATCAGAACCACAAATTGCTGTTGATGTAATTTTAATAATGGCATCGCGCGGATTCAGGATCTTGGGATCTGGTACATTTTTCACCTCAACCTTGTTAGTACCTTCCCAGCAAACTGCTTTCATGAAATATATTTCTCCTTATATCAATTAACTTTTGGTCTTTCTATTCCCTTCCGGAAGGTTGACCTTCTGTTGTCGCAATCTCGCCCGCTTCCATCAATTGTTTGAAACGACGGAGATCGTCACCAATTTGCTGTTCGGGTTCTTCACCAAAAAGTTTTGCTACTGCTGATGCGATCGCTCCACCTGGAGGGTTATATTCCAAGACAACTTTAACTTCTGTACCGCGATTCTCTGGTGCAGGTTTAAAGCGGACAAAACCAGAATTCTCAATATCAGCGTCTTCTGCAGAAGCCCAAGCGATTAATTCGTTTTCTTTCTCTTGAATAATTTCTGCATCCCACTCAACACTAGTATCTAAAGGTGCTTTGGCAACCCAATGCGATTTTTTACTATCGATTACCGTTACCGACTCTAGATGCTTCATGAATGTAGGTAATTTAGCAAAATCGTGCCAGTAGCTATAGAGTTCTGCAGCAGGTTTGTTAATTGTGACTGTTTTTTCAACTTTAATCGGTTGATTCAATCCGATTGCTTCTTGGGCTTGCTTCAAAGTGCTTTGTTTTTTGCCCCTTGATAAAGTAAACCACCACCTGCAACTGCCATGAGCACGCCGCGTAGCGATCGCTGCCTTAAACCCATTAATACCATTGCACCGCCACCAATCAGCGATGTCCAACGCTCTTTATCGCCTGCTTCTATTGATTCTGACTGTTCGCTTGATTTATCTTGTGGAGTTAATTCCATAGCAACTTAATCAATTTAGACTTATATGTACAAACTTTCAGATGAAAGTCATAAGAAAAGAACAAAGTTAGTTGAATCTCTCTTTTTACTGCTACATAGAGTTGAGTTTTGAGTAAAAAACAAAACTCAACTCTCAAATCTTTTACTGAGCAGCGATCGCAGGTCCTGTTGTCGGCTTACCTGGCTTGACTTCATTTCCTACTCGCGCCCGATACAGTTTTACTAAATGCTGTTCCTGCTGCATCAAGTCTTGAACGATATCTTGGATCAAGGCTGTAGTTACGGGATCTGTGGTACTTACCATTAAGGTAGAAAGATCGTTGATACCTGTTTGCAAGTCACCTAATGCACTACGGATTTGATAAATATCATCGCTACCGTGAAGTGCAGCTTTGACTTTAGCGTACTTATCCGCAATATTTGCGCTCAATGACGGCTTTTCACCCAAAGCAGCTAAACGTGCTTCTAACTTTTGAATGTGCTGCAACTTACTTTGCATCATTTGTTGAAAGAGCGATCGCACTTCACCATCAGATTCTTTTTCTGCATAGTGTTCTAATGCTTCTTGAGCATATCGCTCACCTGCTAAAGCAGTATTTAAGGCTTGAACAACTTCGCTCTTTTTCGAGCCACCCCATGCATCTGCTAATTTCCACCACTCTGCGTTATTGTCAGTTTCGTTTGGCAATGCAGCTTCTTTGCCACCGTAACCTAAACGGCTCAAAATCGCTGTCGTAAAGATTGCTAAGTCTCCAGGTTGACGCGAGGTAATGAGATTACCATCAACTGCTAATGGTTCATCTACATAATTTGCACCAGCGTTGATCATGTCCTTGCGCACTGCAATAAAGCCAGTAGCTGTTTTACCTTTAAGCAAATCACCTTCAATTAAAAGTTGTGGTCCGTGACAAACTGCAGCGATAAGTTTTCCTTGTTCCATTGCTTCTTGAACAAAGCGTACAGTATTCGGATTGCGACGCATTCTATCAGGAGCCATTCCGCCTGGAACAATGATTGCATCAAACTGGGAAGCCATAGCTTCTGTTGTTGTTCCATCAGCTTCTTTGGCAAGCTTACCTTGTTTGCCTTTGTACTTTTCGTTTGTGCGCGAACCTAGAATGGTGACATCGAATCCTGCTTGCTTCAACGCATTGTATGGCACTTGAAATTCAACATCTTCAACTCCATTTTCGATGAGTATAGCGACTTTTTTACTATTGTAAGAATTATTAGAAATTGTCATTTGACCTCCTGAACTAATGTGATTTGTACTCAATTTGCTTTGAAAATGGTGTAATATCTTCTGCTCTGAATAACTTTTTTTAGCTACGTTGGTGCTGTATGCTGCTAAGTTTTGCAGTAGTCGTGACTTGCACTGCCTAAAGGACTACCTTTGCATAATTTAAACTGAGGACCTTGAATCGATAAATATCCTTTTTCGTTTGAATCTCCATTCAAGATTTGCGCTCTCACGTAGCTTTACTTCAGTGTGTTTTGAACAACGTAGCTTCGCACCAGTTCCTTTCTCTAGGTTATGTAGCTTGCTTTAACTTCTCTTCACTCCAAAGGGATATATTTTGGCGAGCGCGGGGGATACTACCTAAGAAATAGATTGCCAAGGGTGCAAAAGCGTTATTCTGAAAAGATAGGCGTCAATTTTTATTAGGTTTTACAGCAATTTATCAGGACGAAAGATTATGGCTGAAAAAATAAATAAAGCTGATAAAGATACCCATGAATTTATAGACGAAGTAGAGCAAGAAAGTACTGCATCTTATGGCACAGGAGTACACACACCACCTGGCGTAAATTCTGGCAGAAAGACAGTGCGCGATCGCCTGAATGATTACAACGATGTCAGCCCAGAGTTATCAGGAGGCGACTTAGATGCAGCCTGGGATCAAGCTGATGTTGCTGGTGAAGAAGCGGTAGGAGGAACTGCACCGACTCCTGATCAAAATGTTGTTGATGAAATAGGATCAGCAGTAGGGCTAGATATGGCAGAAGAAGAATATGTTCATACTACCGAAGTACTAAATGTCCGTGACGATCGCCGTTGGGAGTTAGATCCGCAATCTTCTGAAGATTATCAAGAACACAGTGATTAAGTCAATTGGTAATTGGTAATCGGTAATGGGTCATTGGGTTAGAAAAGTTTTGAGTTTAAATATTTTTCTCAATTCAACGCTCGCCCAGTCACCCATCTTGCACAGTAGTGCTACTTAATTGCTTGAGTGTCTTTATTATCTAATCCTTCTTGCTCGTGTTCTAAACGTAATTCTCCCTGAGGTTCTGATCGGAACCACATAGGAGTATCTGAACCAACAGCACCTTTAGCGACAGTAACGCCGCCATCAACTAACCACAATGCACCTGTGACGTAGCTTGCTTCAGAAGACGCAATAAACGCATAAACATTTGCCACTTCTTCAGGTGTACCGCGTCGCGCCATGGGTGTTCCCTGAATCAGCATTTTCTCCATTTTGCTATCCATTGGTCCTTTTTCTTTGCGCGTCCATGCTGTATCAATTGCACCAGGACAAACACAATTAGCACGGATACAATATTTTGCTTGCTCAACTGCAACGCCTTTCATAAAAGAATGCATCCAGCCTTTAGTACCACCGTACGGGGTGTTTTGGGCAATGCCATTAAAACCAGCTTCTGAGCCAGCAGAAACGATATTACCACGGGATTTTTGCAAGTGCGGTAGAGCATACTTAGTCATCAAGAATGCAGAACGAATGTTCATCCGCACGGTGTCATCAAAAACGTCAACTGGGTAGTCTTGCGTTTCTGCTGTAGCTAGAAATACACCTGCATTATTAATGAGGATATCTAATTGCCCATAAGCAGTAATCGCAGTTTGAACGCAGTTTTGAGCGTGGAATTCTTGAGAAACGTCACCAGCATAGGGAACTGCTTCACCACCGTACTTTTTAATGGCATCGACAACATCCTGAATCGGATCGTCGGGTAAGCTGTTGACGATGACTTTTGCTCCTTCTTTGGCAAATTTATGAGCGATCGCCTCTCCAATTCCTGTCGCTGCTCCTGTCACAATGGCAACTTTTCCTTCTAGACGTCGATCCATGTTGTCACCTCCTGATTGTTTTGCGATCGCAAGTCGTGCAGATATTTATTTCAATTTGTCCACCATAAAGTTGATATACATCTGTCTTGGGTGGGGTTCATCAAAATCATGACCTTTGATACCTTTCGGTTAGGCAGTTTTCTAAATTCTGTGAAGAAGACTGAACTTGCAATTTACTTGAGCAATTTGAGCCGAGGTTTTTATGGCAACTACTAATGATGAGACAGTAACCCAAGTCGTCAAAGCTTTTCAAAGCTTGGGTGTAGATGAGCAATTAGCTTTATTCTGGTTTATTTACAAAGAAATGGGTGACTCAATTACACCAGCTGCTCCTCAAGCTAGCACCGTTTCACCTGATATTGCAGAAGGGCTTTTCAATCAGATCAAAGAAAAGTCTCACGAAGAACAGCTACAGTTTCAGCGTGACTTGATTAATAATGCCGATACTGAATACACCCGCATGTATGGCTCAATGAGTGATACCACTAAGCTATTAGTTTGGTATCGTTTAGCTCAAGGAATGGACAGTGGTACAATCATTCCTATGCCACCCAATTATGAACTTTCCTCAGAAGCAAAAAAAGTTCTTGAGCAGGTGAAAGGACTTGAATTTGAGCAGCAAATTACAACAATGCGTGACTATGTATCACCGATGGGCGCAGAACCCAAGGCTGGGGCAGAAGTATAAGCTTAATAGCATTGAAGTGATTGATCAGATTGAGCGCAGTTGTCAAATGTCAATCTAATGTATTCTCAGCCATCAAGCATCACAATTGCGTTGCGATGCGTTTTTCTTGTTCGAGAACGTCAGACAAAATAAACAAATACGAGGGTGCAATGACTTCTACGAACATGGATAGTGTTAATAAATCTGTAGCAGCTTTCAAGCAATTAGATATTGACGATCGCTTAGCTGCCTTAGCCTTAATTTATCAAGAAGTAGCTAGTGCAGTACCAGCGAACGCCTTACAAGCATCACCCCAAGTAAGTGGGTTAGTTGCAAAAATTCAGAAACTATCTCAACAAAGACAGGTTGATGCGTTGCGAGATCTCTTACCTGCAACAAGAAACGATCAAAACGAGACAACTCTCGATCCAAATCCTAGTAAAGCATTAACTGAACTCATTTCTGGTGGCAATACTGTTCCTACAAGTGAGTATGGCTCAATGCCAACTGAGTCAAAATTAGCATTTTGGTATCAAATAGCACAGAAACTAGGTAATGGTGTTGTAGGAATCCCCAGTGATTATCATCCTTCAGCGCAAGTAACTGAATTGTTAAGCTCGCTCAAATCGCTAGACACTGATCAGAAAGTGAGTTTTTTAACACAAGCACTTTAAGTTGCATGTGTTGACTCAGCACTAGCGTTATCAGTGAAATATTCGTAATGGAAGTAGATGGCAATTCACAATTGCACTACTTCCTTTTTTATATGTAAGTCTTGTTGTACTGATTCTAAAAACAGTTGCAATTCCCCTGTACATCCGTGCTCACTTCGTTGTAGCAACTCTCAGCTAAAAAAAATGTAACTCATGCTGCTCTGAGGGAGATACTGTTATTAGTACAAATTCGCACTAGTAAGCATCACAATGATGAAATCTGCTACTACCCCAGGGGAGTTGATACATTACACATGGTAGATTTTTATACTGTACTACGCTGGTTAGCTGTGTTGTTCTTAGTGATTGCTAGTGTAGTGATATTTATTATGTACTTTCGGGGAACGTTTCGCGATCGCATCGAGTACAAAATCAAAAATGTCCCTGCACCAGGCGATCCGCGTTTTCCGTTAGCACTTGCTAGTCTCTCAAATTCGGTAACAACTAGCGGACGGTTAACAGGTTTCTGGATAGAAGCTGAAGCGATCAATGCGGCTAGAATCGCTGCAATTCACAGCGCTGAGCATACAATCCATTTTGAAACTTTTTTCATGACTCCAGGGCGTCGTGTCAATGACTTAGCCGACGCACTGATCGAACGAGCACAAGCTGGTGTTGAAGTTGAAATTGTTGTCGATCAATATGGTGCAAAAGAATTATCGCGGCGCTATTGGCAAAGATTACGTTCTGCAGGAATTAATATTCATTTCTATAATGATTTCAACTGGAAAGCTCCTGTTGATTACTTTGCTCGTACTCACCGTAAATTGTTACTCATTGATGGCAAGGTATGTTTAATTGGTGGTGCAGGAATTTCTGATTACTGGGATGGATTAGACAATATCAAAGATACTGGTCCTTGGTACGATTTTGAAATGCGTTGGGAAGGTGAAGTTGTTGCTGTACTTGAAGGAGTATTTATGCAGCATTGGACTTATGTGCGTGGTACTGCGGACTTAGATCCGCGTGTTTTTCATCCTTCACCCAACAATGATGCAATTGTTTTAGTTACAGCAGGCGACGATCCTTCCTATCGCGCCTCTAGTGTCAGAGCATTATTTCAAGTTAGTATCTCTTCAGCAAAACGGCGGATTTGGATTGCTAGTCCTTATTTTTTACCCGACAAAAACTTGCAACGAGAGCTTATTATTGCAAAAAATAATGGAATTGATGTGTGTGTTCTCACTAACGGCAGTCAGTGTGATAAAAAATTTGTTTATTATGCCTCGTGTGAACTGTATGGCGATTTGCTCAAAGCTGGCGTACAAATTTATGAATATCAGCCTAGTATGATGCACGCCAAAGCCTTGCTGCTAGATAACTACTGGGTAAGTAGTGGTAGTGCTAATTTTGATCCGCGCAGTTTCTTCCATAATGACGAGCTTGATATATCCTCTGCAGATGAGCAGCTAGTGCCCAATATTGAGCAGATGTTTCTTAAAGGATTTGCTAAAAGTAAAAAGCTCGATCAAACTCAGTGGCGTAAGCGTTCTATTTGGCAACGAGTTCTAGGTAGAGTTGTCTTGTTCTTTCAGTCTCAACTCTAGCGATGTTGAGGGAAGGTGTAATTTTTTCTTAATGTTAAACTTTCAATGTTAAATTCGATCCAATAATCAATAATGCAAATACAGTAGGACACACTCGATGCCAGTTGCTGGAAACGCAATCAAATTCGGAACAGACGGTTGGCGAGGAATTATTGGTGATGAATTCACCTTTGACAATCTCTCGCGAGTTGCGCCGCTTGCGGCGAAAGTCTTATCGCAAACCTATGGCGATACTACAAGTAGTAATACTGTGATTGTAGGTTATGACCGTCGTTTTATGGCAGAAGTGTTTGCTCAAAGAGCTGCACAAGCCGTTACTGAGGCTGGTTTTGATGTTTTGCTTTCAAAAAATTACGCTCCTACTCCAGCTTTTAGCTTAGCGGCAAAACAACATGATGCGTTAGGTGCATTAGTCATTACGGCAAGTCATAATCCTGGTAGCTATTTAGGATTAAAAGTCAAGGGTGCTTTTGGTGGTTCGGTTCCTCCAGAAGTGACACAAAAAATTGAAACATTGCTGAGTGAAGCATCACATACTCAGACAAAAAGTGGTAAATTATCGTACTTTAATCCCTGGGAAAATTACTGTGAAGCACTGCGAGCTAAAATAGACATCGAACAAATTCGCGCTTGTATAACTCAAGGCAAACTTACAGTATTCGCTGACGTCATGCATGGTGCTGCATCTGGGGGACTGTCACAGTTACTAGAAGTTTCTGTACAAGAAATTAATAGCGATCGCGATCCTCTATTCGGTGGAGGTGCGCCAGAACCTTTACCACGCTACTTATCACGTCTATTTCGTTTGATGCGATCTCATCGCAGAACTACTAAAGCAGCTTTGGCTGTTGGCTTAGTTTTTGATGGCGATGCCGATCGCATTGCTGCAGTCGATGGACAAGGTAATTTTTTAAGTTCACAAGTGCTGATCCCAATCTTAATCGAACATTTAGCTGTCAAGCGCGGATTGAGGGGCGAAATTGTCAAAACAGTAAGTGGTTCCGATTTAATTCCCAAAGTTGCCGCATTACATCAGTTATCAGTCCACGAGACTCCTGTCGGGTACAAATATATTGCCGATCGCATGTTAGAAGCTCAAGTGTTATTGGGTGGTGAGGAATCAGGCGGAATTGGTTATGGAACGCATATCCCTGAACGCGATGCTTTATTATCGGCGTTGTATGTTTTAGAAGCGATCGCAACATCGAACATGGATCTTAGCGATCTCTATCGAGACTTACAACAGCAAACCGAATTTACTTCCGCCTACGATCGCATTGATTTACCCCTAGCAAGTATGGAAGTGCGATCGCGTCTCTTAAATCAGTTACAAAGTCAACCACTGACAGAGATTGCTGGACAAACTGTCATAGATTGCCTCAGCATTGATGGTTATAAATTCCGTTTAGCAGATAGCAGTTGGCTGATGATTCGTTTTAGTGGTACTGAGCCAGTTTTACGCCTATATTGTGAAGCGCCTACAATGCAGCAAGTTCAGCAAACTTTGGCTTGGGCGCATCAGTGGGCGTCGTAAGCAAAAATAATATGAAGAAACACGATCCAAAATTACTTGTGGTTGCGACAAGCAATCCTGGTAAACTGCGAGAAATGCAACTGTTTTTAATTGACTCTGGTTGGGAATTAACTCTCAAACCTGATGATTTAGATGTTGAGGAGACAGGTGAAACTTTCAGTGAAAATGCTTGTCTTAAAGCATCTGTTGTTGCAAAATTAACGGGTAAATGGGCGATCGCGGATGATTCTGGTTTAGCAGTTGATGCCCTCAATGGTGCTCCTGGCGTATACTCTGCACGTTATGGTAAAACTGACACCGATCGCATTCAGCGAGTTTTACGAGAACTACAAGACACATCAAATCGCCAAGCACAGTTTGTTTGTGCAATTGCGATCGCTCGTCCTGATGGAGAAATTGCTCTGCAAACTCAAGGAATTTGTCGAGGTGAAATTCTCTTAGCGCCTCGTGGAAATAAAGGTTTTGGTTACGATCCCATTTTCTACGTACCAACTCACCAAATGACTTTTGCCCAAATGCCTCCAGAACTCAAGCAGCAAGTCAGCCATCGCGGTCAAGCCTTTAAAGCTTTACTTCCCCAACTGACACAACTTTGAGCTGAACTTGCAATATTATACAGCAGAGGAGCAGAGGAGTTATGAGTGTTGAGTTATGAGTTAAGACTCTTCTGCAATTCAAAACTCGCGCACTAGTCACTAGCCACTTGCTCCTCGCCCCACGCTCCTCGCCCCTCATTACACAGCTTCTAGATTCTTTTCTCCAGTACGAATCCGAATCACTTGCTCTACAGGGGAAATAAAGATTTTGCCATCTCCAATTTCACCTGTTCGGGCAGCAGCAATGACTTTGTCTACCACCATATCAACTTGACTATCTTCAACAACAATCTCAACTTTGAGTTTTTGAAGAAATTCTACAGTGTACTCAGAACCACGATAGCGTTCTGTTTGTCCTTTTTGGCGCCCAAAACCACGAACTTCCGAAACGGTCATACCGACGATCCCAGCATTGACCAAAGCGATCTTTACTTCATCGAGTTTGAAGGGTCGGATAATTGCTTCAACCTTTTTCAATTTTCTGCACTCCTTATTTTAAGTTCTTTTAGCATCAAAATAAACGCTACCACCACATAAGCTCTCAAACAAAGTCAATTATAGGACGATGTTACATTCAGTCAATCTATTCTTTAGCATCTACGGTATATCTAGCTTCAATACCCACAACTTTCCTATGAGACATGAACTTTTAAATAGCATTCAATAGTCTTGGTATTTAGTAACAAATAATACATTCAGCGAGCAACTGACGACTGCTTAACGTTGTTTTGTTTCTTTTAGTCAGATGCTAACGATTAGATCGCAATGGTCCCACAATTAAATAGCCTGCACCGAACGCTGATATGATAATAAGTAGAATAGCGATCGCTAAACCCCAACCATTGACTTCTGATGCACTAGCAGATACACGGCGGCGATATCTACTGTCTTCTTGTTCGGTGTGTAAACGCGGTGTACTAGATTGCTTTAGTGGTAGATCAATAACAGGCGTTTTGATTGTCTTTTTGCGGCGATGCATTGCCCGCGCTGAGGAAGGTTGATTAGTCTGGTGAGATCTACGATGGTACGGTACAGTACTATCAACAATTTGCTGCAGTCTAATCACAGACTGTACGGCTTTTTCAATTTCTTGTCGCAGTTGATGGTTTTGCTTGGCTAATGCATAGTTTTCTGCATTGAGCAATTTAAGCTTGGCTTGTGATGCTTGTAGTTGTGCAGCAAGTTCCTTATATACCGAAATCGGTACTGAAGGAGAGTAATAATGCGTTCCAGAAGAGGAATTATGGCTGGATGTTGTAGTTGATCGCATCGATGGCTGGGCATAAAGAACGAACTTCATCAGTTTAGCCAGATCTGTATTAATCAGCTATCAGATTTAGCCATCCTGTAAGGTTATGCACAAGAATAGTCGATTTTGCACTTCTTTTCTAGCTACTTAGACAAAAGTAAAATAATTGGCTTCGCTATGATTTGGCTAACAAAGGAAAAAAATGTCCTATGGGTCCTTGTCCCTTACCAATATCTAAAGCATATTGCAAGGCAGTAGTGACATACTCTTTAGCTCGACGTACAGCAGTCAATACATCACAATCTAGCGCTAAATTAGCGGCGATCGCCGCTGCTAAAGTACAACCAGTACCGTGTGTATTGTCTGTATCTACCTGTGTTGTTGTCAGAGTCTCCCAACGTTGTCCATCAAACCAAACATCGACACCGCGCAAATTACCACTCATTGCGCCACCTTTAATTAAAACTGCTTTAGCGCCAAGTCGATAAATTTGCCCAGCAGCAGCCCGCATATCGTCTATATTATGAATTTCTAAACTGCTGAGTAGTTGTGCTTCGTACTTATTTGGTGTGACAACAGTCGCTAAGGGAATCAAGAGTTCTCGTAAACTCGCAACTGCTGTGTCATCAATCAGTTGTGCGCCTGTACGCGATACCATAACAGGATCGACAACTACATTCTGAATATCTAACTGTTTTATCTGCTGTGCAACAACAGCAATGATTTCTTGATTCAGCAACATTCCTGTCTTAGCCGCTTGAACACCAATATCTTCAACTACTGCTTGGATCTGCGCCATAACAGCCGCTGCTGGTAAAGCATCAACACGCTTGACTCCTAATGTGTTCTGTGCCGTTACACAGGTTATTGCACTCGTGCCGTGAACGCAATGAAAAGCAAAAGTGCGTAAGTCTGCTTGAATTCCTGCACCACCACCACTATCTGAGCCAGCAATAGTTAAAGCAACAGGTATGCTTGATTTAGTCACAGCCGTAGTTTGAATTATGTCCTAGCAAGTATTATAAATAGCAATTAATTTTTGAGTGCTGCTCTTTGACGTTGATACACTCCTGGCAACATCCACCAAGGTACATTAGGGTACTCGTGATGCTCTTGGTGATAACCAAAATGGTAACAGGTAATAAATGACCAAAAGATAGGTAATGGGTTACTCTGAGCATTGTGAATGTTTTTATAACCCCCTATTGGCTCTTTGTGTGGCAGGAAAGTACCAAAATAAAATAGCTGTACTGAGCTTAAAATTGATGGCAATATCCAAAATAATGTTAAGTTTTTCTCAGGTAAATGAACGACATAGCTAGCCAAATAAAAGATGCTAATTAACCCTAATAATCTCCACCAGCTCCAGTATTTTTTCATAAACTGAAAGTACCAGCCTAAGAAGCTTGTTTGTTTGCCATTATGAAAATCTGGATCTAACTCCGTGGCAGGGTTTTGATGATGCTGCCAGTGAGTTTTTAGGAGTTTTTTGTATGAGAAAAGAGCGTATAATCCTACGGCTAGCCCCCCAACAAAGTTATTGATTTTCATATTTTTAGGGAAAACTACACCGTGCATTGCGTCATGCGCAGTAATAAATAGTCCTGTATATAAGAATGTTTGTACAAGTATCAATGGTAATAACTGAATGATAGGAGTACTTGAGATATCTATAGAGATTAAGTAGCTTAGACAAGCTGCCCAACAGCATATGACTAGAGTCGCAATCAATAAGCAACGCAATGCATACTTGTTTGCTGTATTCTGTGTAAAAAAGTTTGGCTGTATAGCAGCAGATTGAATCATTTTATGTGTTGTAAACAGTATTTTTTGATGAATATCAAATATTCAAGTTTGAGAGATAAATGGTGTGTTTATTAAATCTAAAACAGTAGAGCCAGTTGTAGAAGTGAAGCTACTGTTGAACATCGACCGCATAAAAGGCTTGTGTACTCTTTTCTTGCTAACTTCGTTTTGTAGATTTTACCTATGGAATATCAAATTAATAGGTTCATTATCATATTTTTACGAGCAGCATTTTTCTTGCTTAATCTAAGACAATTCACTATTGTTGAAGCTTTGAAAGTGATGCACTAATTACAATTTTTTAAGCAAAATTTTCTTCTGTATCTAATGCAACTAAGCACAACTAACTAAAGCTTTCCAGGATATAACCTATAAGCTTTGTTGCCTGCTATTGATATGGTAAAAGATACCTCAATTATGGCTGTTTGTCTCTTAAGCGTCCTTGTTACAGTAACTTTACATTTCTTATCATAGCATCAAAGAAAGCTTTGAAGTCTTTCTTTGGTAATAAAAAAAGCTAAATCAAAAAATGACTTGTATCGTAAAAATAGTTTCCTACACTAGCTCAAGATTTTTGTCAAGAATCAAAAACAACAAGAATTGTCAGAGTGTTGAGGAAGCGATCGCTTGCACTTTTACTAACAACAAATAACGCAAAAACTTAAGTTATTACCTGAGTGAGTGAACAAAATAACGTGCAATGAGATAGATAATTCTATCAACAGAGAGAGGTACTCTGACAACAGAATCTAACTAATAGATATGTGAGTACAGCATCAAAATTGCACAATTATGGCTGCTACAGTTTTAATTACAGGTGCCTCGCAAGGTATCGGTAAAGCAACGGCACTATTGTTTGCTCGCAAAGGCTATGATTTAGTATTAGCGGCAAGACAACCAGAACCGCTACAAGCAACAGCAGAAGAAATTCAAAAACTTGGTCGTCAGGCGATCGCAATTCCTACTGATGTCCGAGATCCAAATCAGGTAAAATCACTTGCCAGTAAAGCAATCGAGCATTACAGTACAATTGAAGTACTAGTTAATAATGCCGGAATTTATATTTCTGGTCCTGTAGAAGAATTTTCCCTAGAAGACTGGCATCAAACCATTGATACTAACCTATGGGGATACATTCACACAATTCATGCACTACTGCCCCACTTCCTCGCCCAAAGATCTGGCAAAATTATCAATATCAGTTCTATTGGTGGCAAAGTCCCGATTCCCTATCTTGTCCCTTACACGACAAGCAAGTATGCCATCACAGGGTTAACTGAAGCCTTGCATTCTGAACTCAAACCAAAGGGAATTCACGTTGGTGGCATCTATCCTAGTATTATTAAAAGCAACTTTGTCGAACGCGCAATACTTCGAGGTAAAGATCAACAAGATGCACAAGCGCGTCTTGATCAACTTAACCAAGTGCTGAATACTCCAGTGATAGAAAAACCGGAAGATGTTGCTGAAGCTGTTTGGGAAGCAGTCAAACATCAGCGAGAAGAAGTTTTAGTTGGTTCTGCTAATCTTTCAAAAGCTGCATATGGACTATTTCCTGGATTGATGCAGTCAGTTTTCCGGAGAGGGCTAAAGCAACAGAAAGACTAGTGTTAACAATTATTCGCCAATCTCATCGAGATGTTCAGCGACAGAGTGGTAAAGATTGAGTACGTGACTATCTTGAAGGTTGTAGAAAACGTTGCGTCCCTGCTTGCGGTAGCTGACTAGGCGCATTGTTCTTAAAGTGCGTAATTGATGTGAAACTGCTGACTCACTCATATCTAGAGTTGCAGCTAAGTCACAGACACAAAGTTCTTTTTCTGCCAGAAGTGAGAGAATTCGCAATCGGTTGGGATCTCCTAGTAAACTAAAAAACTCTGCCATGCGTTGAGCTTTTTCAGTGTTGAGGCTTTTGAGTTGCAAGTGGTGTACGCTATCTACATCAACAGGATGTGGTGGATTGCATTTAAGTCCTTCCTCCTGGGTAGAAGTTGTTAAACCAGAATTAGTAATACTAGTTGGTGACATTTGGCAATCAAGTATTTGGTCTGAACTATTCTAAGTATAGCTTGGGCTACTAATAAGACTTTTTTCAACTAATACATCAAAGTTAGCTGTTATTTTGTCGTCTGAATAGTTGCGATCGCCCAAAAAGTAAAATATTGATTCCCGAAATCTGGCGATCGCAACTCTGGTAAACAAATTGTCTAACTGAGGTTTAAACTTTATAGTTTAGTTGACTTCATACTTACGCGCTCTTTTTGAGAATCTAACAAAATGGATTGGTTCTTTTACGGGATACAACAACTAGCCTTTGTAGGAAATAATGATTTATGGAATTTACTGCAATTTCCATTTATGCAGCGTGCGATCGCTGGTAGTTTATTAATGGGGTTACTCGGTGGTTTACTTGGTAGTTTCGTAACTCTGCGACAATTGTCTTTTTTTAGTCATGCTGTAGGTCATGCTGCTTTAGTCGGTGTGACTTTAGGGGTAATATTACAATTGAATCCTACTTGGATGTTATTGCCTTTTACCTTAGTGTTTGGCTTGGTTGTCCTATACTTGATCGATCAAACCGACTTGGCAAGTGATAGTGTTTTAAGTATTGTCTTATCCGGTGCTCTGGCGATTGGTGTCATTCTTAGTAGCTTAATCCAGGGATATCGCGGTAACTTGATGTCAGTGTTGTTCGGCGATATTTTAGCCATTGGGACAACCGACTTGGTATTAACACTGCTAGTACTTGTCGGTAGCAGTACTTTTTTACTGCTGACACTACGACAACAAATCCTTTTGACTCTTAACCCTGCAGTTGCTCAAGTTCAAGGTATTCCAGTTCAATTGTATCGTTATGCTTTTGTTGTGCTGCTTTCTTTTGCTGTTGCAGTTGCGATTAAAGCTGTTGGTGTTTTGCTAGTTAACGCTTTTCTCGTCATTCCCGCAGCGACGGCTAAACTGACAAGCGATCGCTTTATGCGGTTTCTTGTGACTTCTGTATTGTTTGGTGCCATCAGTAGCATTGTAGGTATGCTTGTATCAGGGATCTTTAATTTTGCTTCAGGTCCCAGCATTGTGATCGTGCAATTTTTCCTCTTTGTCAGCATTTTCTGTTGGACAAAGTTATCCCTCAAAGTTGCCTAATTCTCAAAATGTACTTGCCAACACAATACGAATTTGCTACATTAGTTAAGCGCAAAAAGTCAACCTGCCGGGATAGCTCAGTTGGTAGAGCAGAGGACTGAAAATCCTCGTGTCACCAGTTCAAGTCTGGTTCCTGGCATTCGTCTAGATGAGTGTTTCCACGCTCCACCCTCATCTAGAGATCAGATATTCATCTAATTGAATAAAATTAAGCGCAGCTTAAGCTTCACTGCAAATGCTCAGTGTAGGGTCATCATAGATATTTTCTGATGCAAACTGCTCAAAGCATCGCAGTTGCGTCATTCCACAATCAGCTAGTCCAAATTTAGTCCAGATGAATTTTGAGCGACAACTTAATCAAGCTAACGGCAGACTCAAAGCTGCTAATGTCGGCGTTGCGCTCGAAGCGCGAGGTATATGGCTGTGTTTCCGTGCTAATACCTGCTAAGAATGTCTGGTTTAAACAACAAAATTGAGTAACCAACACAATAGATTGCTAGTAGTGTTGAGTCTTCAATCTTAAGGTAATTTAAATTTGATCGTACTCTAAATATTTTTGCTGGAGTTCTGCGGGTACGGGAACCGGACGCCTTGTCGTTAAGTCAATAAAACAACCTGTTTGTTCAGCTGTAGCCATAACAATACCATCTATAGCTATTTCAGCATTAACAAACCACTTGAATGCTTTTAGCTTACTAATCCACATTGTACCCATAGGCTTATCTGTCATAGTAATCGATTTTTTATAATCAATTTTAGTTTGGATTAGTAATGGAGCTATACCATTTTGTAATTGATCTGCAATAGATAAATGATTAACCAAAATTTCGCAGCGTAAATCTTCTAACCACCGAATAAATACAATATTACTAACAATCCCTGCAAAGTCTATATCGTAAGTTCTAACAACCAACGACAAAGAAGTCTCAAAGGGTAAAAGCTTTTCTTGATTCATAACTTAATATGTTAAATGCAATACAATTTCTTCGCTATATATCAGTATTTCCTGACGAGCAAGTTATGGCTTTTTAGCTTAAGCTTATTTGTAGGTGATGCGATCGCTATTTCAAACTATATATTTATTCTGCAAAAACTTAAATCAGTAAATAGATACCAAAAATAGAGCTACATCTATGTGAAGAAGTCTAGATGGCACTGGATACGACAAGTTCGCAGTTTTTCTTGGCGCATACTACATGTCAGAGGAACTCCGCAATACATTGCACGAGGTTTAGCTGCTGGCGTATTTGCTGGATTATTTCCCTTATTTGGGCTGCAAACCATCGTGGGAGTAGCATTAGCAACTTTACTAAAGGGTCATAAGCTAATGGCAGCAGCAGGTACCTGGATCAGTAACCCGCTGACTTATGTGCCTATTTTGCTGTTTAATTTTCAGATTGGACGTTGGCTGCTCAATTTTGATTTGACATTTACTACTGAAGCAATAGCAGATTGGCAGACATTTGTAGAGGTAGGGACTGAGTTTATAGTTGCACTGTTTACTGGCTGCTTTGTTGTTGGGTTACTCTGTGCGATCGCTTGTTATTTTGTTTCCATACCTCTAATCCGCTATTTACGTCGTTATACAATCAACCAACAGCTGAGAAAAAAAATACGTCACGAGCAGTTATCCTTTGGTGCTAAAAGGCTTTCCCTAAAAAAAACTAATCAAAAGCACGTAGATAAATAAATGAATTTAATAGCTATAATAAATTCATTTTATTAGTTACCAAGTAAAATTATTTTAATTCTATCAAGTAGAGTAGATTGACTATATTAAATTGTAAGTATAGCAATTCTAAATCATGTGTGAGAATCTCTCTCCTTCTCTTTTCTTTATGTACTACCCTGCGGGAAGGCTGCGCCAATGTGGTATGTATCTTGTCTGTTCATTAATTGAGATATATTTAATACATATAGCAAACTTCTATTACTTTTATTACTGTAATTAATCAAGAACGAGGTCTTTAAATTAACTCGATATCGGTTCATTCTGAAAAATCTCTCTGACTACACCAGTCACTACTTCACCTAGTTTTAGATGTTCATTTGCATCCAAATGAATTCCATCTATACTACTTGAATTGATATATTTTGCTGCATCTAAAAAAGCACATTTGGAGCTTTGAGCAACTGCTTCGTAAAGTCTACCAAACTCTTTTGACTTAGTTTCAGCTCCTCTGAATGTTTTACCATAATCTCCTAGTTCCCTTATTGATGGTGGTGCTATTAATAACACTGTTGGGGCAGTACCATTAGCTCCTGTTTTACTGCGTTGAACAATTTTCACTAAAACTCCAGCACTTTTAGCAATATTCAATGCAGAAGCTGCAAAACGATGTTTCAAATCGTTAGTACCTAGCATAATAATGACTAGATCAATTGGCTTATGCGAGCTTAAGCAAGGAATCAAATACTCTTTACTACTGGTGTAACGCTCAAACATATCTTTGCGGAGAGTGGTTCGTCCGCATAATCCTTCTTCAATCAAATGATATTCGTTACCTAATTGACATTGTAAAACCCCAGTCCATCTGATATGACGAGGAAAACGTTGCTGTGTAATAGGGTTCCATCCCCAAGTATTCGAGTCACCAAAACACAAAATAGTTTTCATCTAATTGGTTAAGATTTAGCACGTTTTTGCTATTAGTTCATTTTTAAGTATTGTGATGCCCATGAATTGAACACATATAAATTGCAACCTGCTAGACATAAGACATCAACATTAAATTCTATGATTCGTCTATTTTTATACAAAAAATACGTGTATGTTATTGCTCAAACATACAATCTTAGCAAATAAAGCCCTTGATTTCTCTTACTACTCACAGTCTTAAAAATCTGTCAAGTTAGGAGATCCTAATTGCTGTTTCCTCTGCTAAATGTTAGATATTGGCAAAAGTCAGCCAAAAACATACAAAGTTTCTCATTAAATATATCTAAAGGTGGTTGAGGAGTGACTATGAAAACAACTCATGCTCAGCGCGATCCTTCCCAATTGAGAGCAATTTCTTTAGTACCATTGCTAGCAGGTATGGCTATAGTTGGAAGTGGTTTCGCTGTCTGCAATGCCGAGACGGTTGATGCGAACACTACTGCTGTTGAACCTGTTGCACATAAAGCATCTGTAGACCAGTCTAAATCTAGCAATAGTTTAGTAGAGAGAATCCAAAGTCAACAAACACGAACGTTGGCTACCCTAAAATCAGGAAATGTACCTGCTCCTGGAACAACTGTGACTTCATCTGCTCCTCTAACAGAGTCACCAGTTGCATCTCAGACAACAGAAAGCACGTCTTTAGAAGATTCCAAGGTTGCTCAAATCCTTATTGATCCTGGTCAACCAACAATTGGCGGCTCTAGCTATATAGGTGTTGCTGGTAACATTGGTTTGAGTGATAATGGCAGCACTGCCCTAGGCGGTGGTAATTTTGCAATCATTAGCAAAATTGGTTTAACAAACACTCTATCAACACGTCCTTCTGTTGTGCTAGGGGACAATGCAGTTATTTTAGTTCCTGTTACTTACGACTTCTCGTTTCAGTCTGTAGATGCTTTTACAGATCCATTGCCGATCGCTCCTTACGTAGGCGGAGGTGTAGCAATTTCTACAGGTGAAGATAGCACTTTTGGAGCTGTGTTAACAGGTGGCATAGACGTTCCTATTACCTCTCAACTCACAGCAACAGCGGCGCTTAATGTGGCGTTTGTTGATAACACCGATCTTGGACTCTTAATTGGAGTTGGTTATAACTTCGGCGGATTGGGCTTTTAAGTAGAAAAGAGCAGAAGGGCAGAGGGTAGGCGGGTAGTAGAGTAGGTGGGTAGTTGGGTAAGAGAGAAAAATAGTAATTAGATCTCTTTCACACTCTCACTCTCCCACTCTCCTACTCATTTGCCTTTAACTTACTTCGGGTTAACTTTGTCTGTGACTGCTAATTTTCCATCGTCATTGACCGTCCAAACATCATAAACGCCGACGACATCACCATTTTGATCGACATCGACATTACCACTCGCACCTTGGTAGTTAATGTCTTGACCTTCACGGAGTAATCTTAACCCTTCACAAACGTCACTAACTTCGGTTCCAGGTGCATTTGCCACTTCACGAATTTTGCTTGCAATTCCTTCACCTGTGTTGGCTTGAGCTGATTGCGCTGCGAGAACGAGGAGTGCAGTAGCATCCCAAGCTTGAGGAACATACTCTCCAGGAGGTCCACCTTCTTTTGATTGCCATAGCTGCGTAAGCGCTTGTAAAGCTTGACCGTCAGCACCTGGCACTGTGCCGATCGCTCCCGATACAATATATTTGCCATCACTCGATTTACCTACTTTTGTGGGGAAGCCCGCCGACTTCACACCATCAGTCAGCATAACTTGTACTCCCTGACTAACGCCCTGCTGATAAGCTGATTTGAGGAGTAAACTACCCGTTTCTTCATAAAGTACTGCAACTACAGCATCAGGATCGCCATTAAAAGCTGCCGCAGCTTCAGTTTCAAAGGTTGTTGCTTTGGGATCGTAGCGCGTCGGGTTTGCTTCATTCACAACAGTTCCGCCGAGTTGCTTAAAAGCTTGAACAAATGCGCGTTCAAAACCAACGCCATAGTCGTTATTAATTACTACAGTGGCAACTCGCTTAAATCCTCTTTGGTTTGCCAGTTGGGCTAAGGCTAGCGCTTGGTAGGTATCCGGTGGAGCAGTACGTGCCCAATAGCCTTGAAACTCGCCTTTACCCGCTCGTTCTGTAAATACCGGACTAGTACTACCAGGAGAAATTAACATAACTTTGTTGCGTACTGCAATCGGAACAGCAGCACTCGAAACACTACTAGCGAAAGATCCCACGACACCAGCAACGCGATCAACTTCGGCGAGTTTTGTCATTGCTGCTGCACCAGCACGCGGATCAGTTTGATCGTCTTGTGCAATGAGTGTCACGGGCTTGCCATTAACTCCACCACATGCATTAACAGTTTCGACGACTAAAGGGACAGAATCTACCATCTGCTGTCCAATTGCAGCTAAGTCTCCAGTAGATGGTAATAACGAGCCAATCTTGAGTCCGTCATTACTGCTAGTTGCAGTTGTGGTTGTCGCTGCTGGAGAAGCGCTATTTGCTCCTGGATTATTCGCAGGAGGAGTATTTTCACAAGCAGCTAACAAAAAACCAGCACCCAAGGCAGTCAAGGTAATCGATAAGGTACCAGGCTTTATTTGCCATTGAGGTCGATATAGACTTCTCACAGCATCAATTCTTTTCATCTGCTCACTCCTGTGCTTATGCAGTTGTATCTTCTATACGATTTAGGGAATGAGCTTGATTGTACGGCAACCATTGAAATAATTAGAGTGAGAAATTGTTAAGTCTTCACTCAAAATTCGCAGTTTGATGACTTAAATAACGGAGAGGGAGGGATTCGAACCCTCGGTACAGCCTTACGTACTGTACAACGGATTAGCAATCCGCCGCTTTCGACCACTCAGCCACCTCTCCAGGGTCACGAAACAATATACTATCACACTTAAAGGCAACAAGCAAAAGCTAGAAGTCGATTTTAAGATATATTTTCCTAAGTGCTAGCTCTTAACTAAAGTGCCTGCGATCGCAACCACGCAATCGGTAATGTACGTAATTTTCGCACCTGCGTGACATAAGCACGTTGGCGGAACACGTCGTAGTCATTGCGTTCAATAACACTTAAGATTTGACTGTAATGCATTAGGGCTGCCCATACTGGAAGACGTGCATCAGGTGATAAGTAGCTCACACCTGTTTCTGCTGTGGTATAAATCTGTCGCGTCCGCTCAATTTGGAAGCGCATCAGTTCTCGCCAGCGATCATCTACCACACCTTGAAATAGCTCTTGTTCAGAGTAATTGAAACGTTTGAGATCTTCTAGAGGTAGATAGATACGTCCCCGACGGGCATCCTCGCCAACATCACGCAGAATGTTTGTGAGTTGTTTGGCAATTCCTAAAGCGATCGCTTCTGGAGTCGGATCGTGCGGTGTTTGATTTTGCTGCCATGCGGCTGTCGTCTTTACGGGTTCGATACCCATGACAGCAGTTGACATTAAACCTACAGTTCCCGCCACTCGGTAACAATAAAGATTTAACTGCTCAAACGTCTCATAACGACTTCGATACAAATCCATCCGTTGTCCAGCAATCATGTCCCGAAACGGTTGAATGTCCAAATCAGGAAACTGCTGGATGGTATCGACTAAAGCAACATCCATGTCATCAACAGGATGTCCCGCAAACACGGATTCTAGTTGCTGCTCCCATAGTTCCAAGGTTTCAGGAGTTGTCATAGCAGCAGCCGGACCATCGACTAATTCGTCAGTTCGGCGACACCAGGCATAGATTGCCCAAATAGCACGACGTTTTTCCTCGCTCATCAGTAGTGTGGCGAGATAAAAGGTCTTGGCATACTTTGCCATGATCTGACGGCAAAGTTGGTATGCATCCTCCACAGATGCGAGCTTTTTCATGCACAGAGAATCAGGCAGTTGCAGCATTCGTTGCAGGCTGGATGTTTTGCATTTGCAGGCTATGAGAATTTGCCGACTGATGGGCTGCATTAATTGCCTGCGCTGTCAGCTTACCAGAAAGTACGGCACCTTCCATGCTACCTAGATATGGTTGCATGGTGTAACTCCCGCTGAGATAAAAATTATTGATGGGAGTTTGCTGGGTAGGACGGTAATTTTGACGCCCTGGTATCGCTGTGTAAACTGACCGTGGTGTCTTAACTACGTGGTATTTCAGCAGTTTTGCCGGATTGTCTCCACCAAAGTGTGCCGGAAAAAGATTTTCTAACTCTGCCAACGTTGCTTGTAAAATTTCTTCATCAGACTTCTTAATCCAATCTTTGGCAGGAGCAAGAACTAATTCCAACATCGAGCGGTTAGGATCGGCATACCCGCGACAGGTATTACTCATATCCGCATAAACGCTTAAAAGTGGCGATCGCGAAAATAGCAATTGGTCAATATCGGTCAACTTGCGGTCAAACCACAGTTGCAAGTTTACAACTGGTACTCCTTCAAGTCCTTCCAAAAGTTGGAAATACTCGTTTTGCTTCCAGATTTCTGGTAATAAGACTTTAACAACATCGACAGACATCGCTGAGACATAAGCATCTGCCGTTATCACAAATTCCGCCCCATTTAGCCCGCGCATTAAGTAACCTTTGACGCTGCCATCAGCATTAAGCAAAATTTCTTTCAAGGGCGTATTTGTATGCACTTCTCCGCCACGTTCAGTAATGTAATCTACCAGTGGTTGACACAGACGTTCAGGAGGCGAACCATCAAGAAACGCCATTTTTGAGCCATCTTTTTGTTGGAGAAAGCGGCTTAAAGCTGTTAACAATACGACAGCTGATATTTCATCTGGATTGATAAAATTTAACGATTTGGATGCAGCGATAAAAATATCTTGTTGTACCTCATCGCTGACGCCTTGCTGCTTCAACCATTCAGAAAAAGTGTATTGATCTGTTGCTTCCACATACTTTTGCCCTCGCAGCATCGCCGGAACCAAACCTTTTGCTAACTCAATTTTTTCACTCCAAGTCAGCATGTCGTTGTTACGCAAAATTGCCACAATGCCATTCAAGGGTGCGGGTAAGTTAGGAAAATCAAACCTGCTGTATGTACCTGGTTTTTCAGGTTGATTGAAGATCATCGTGTGTTCTTTCCACTGCAAACGATCTTCAATGCCTAGTTCTTTAAACAACTGCAACATATTGGGATATGCCCCAAAGAAAACGTGCAGCCCAGTTTCGTACCAGTCGCCATCGTTGTCTTGCCAAGCTGCAACCAAACCCCCCAATACATCTCGGCTTTCCAAAACAATGGGAGTGTGACCAGCGTCTGTGAGATATTTCGCGCAGGAAAGTCCTGCTAAACCTGCTCCAGCGATCGCTACTCGCATCTCTTTTGTGTTTGACCTTCAGTGTTTTGATGTTTACTCGGTCTCATTATACTTTGCATTCCTTTACATTTGTAGCCGCCAAGTGAGACGTAAGAGATTGGTACGCTGAGGTAATGTCATCAGAAATACGATGAAATAAAGGCTCAAACTAGGATTGATACGTTTCCAAAAGCAACTTTTTTGGTTGAATTTACACAAAAAATGTTTACATTGAAGTGCGATCGCATCTCGTGTAATGGTTTGCTCAAGCACTTTCGCGCTCCAACCAAGTAACCAAATCAACACGATCTGAAAAATCCAACAAAGCTTCACCCAAATTTTCTAACTGCTCAATCGATAAATTGCGAATTCTTGCTGCGATTTCTGGCGCTATAGTTCCCAAACGACGGTTAAGCTGACGCATAATCAACGATACTTCTCCTTCTTGTCGCCCCTGCTCAATTCCTCGTTCCATCCAACTGGTGACAATTTCCATAACTATTTGCTGCTCAACTGGTTCAATCCTACCAAGCTCAACCAGAAACCTCTGTTCTTCTGCTGCATTCAAACGTAGGTGTAAGTATCAATAAAGCCAGAAATCAATTTTGTCTTTGCTGGATTGAGCCTTAATGTTGCTAACAAGCGTAAACATTCTGCTTTCACTCTAGGGCGTTCTTCTGGAGTAATGTTCATTTTTGCCATCAGTGCGCTAGCTACCGGATTTGGCTGAGCGAGAAAATCCCGCCAGTTGAGGCGATTAAGCTGAATGACTCGAAAGTTGAAGCATAAGACCTCAAGGTCAGGAAAAATAACTTGATGGTAGCTTGGTTCTAGACGTTGGGGTGCATGATAAGAAAACAAGGCAATAGGGTAAACTGGTAAAGCAAATTTCTCGTATAACCGAGCAAAATAGCGGAACATTCGTCTACCAAAATTGCTTTGTGCTGTAGCTTGATTTTTGACATGGATGAGAAAATATGATTCTTGAGCGCGAAACTGCACTTTGGCAATCAAATCAGCTTCATATTGTTCTCCTTCTGTAACATCCGTAAAAACTTCTTTGTCTAGGAAAGTGAGCAATTCAGGTTCTATATAGGTAACAACTTCTGGTAAAAATAAAGCTAAAAACTCAAAGAAGAAAGTTGGTAGCAGCTCTTTGAATAGGCGGTCGTGGTCAATCTTCATTAAAGTGTTCTACACCTTTTGCTTGAGCAAAACGCGATCGCTGCCTTATGTATCCCTCGCTAGCAAGATACAATTGATTCAGCAAAGGTTCTCAACAATAATTTATTAAAACGCGCGAGGAGAACATTCACGCATGGGTAAAGTAGTCGGCATAGACCTTGGTACAACCAACTCAGTGGTAGCTGTCATGGAGGGTGGCAAGCCGGTGGTGATTGCCAATGCCGAAGGAATGCGGACTACGCCCTCGGTGGTAAGCTTCAGCAAAGACGGAGAGCGAGTTGTTGGCGAAATGGCACGGCGACAAACCGTTCTTAACCCCCAAAATACCTTCTACGCTGTTAAACGCTTTATTGGTCGCAAATATGGCGAACTTAGCCCAGAATCAAAACGAGTGCCCTACACTGTGCGCAGAGACGAAGCAGGTAACGTCAAAATTAAGTGTCCGCGTCTAGAGAAAGATTTTGCACCAGAAGAAATTAGTGCAATGGTGCTGCGTAAACTTGTAGAAGATGCTAGCCGATACTTGGGCGAACCAATAACTGGAGCAGTTCTTACGGTACCAGCATACTTTAATGATTCTCAACGGCAAGCCACACGCGATGCGGGACGAATTGCAGGGTTGGAAGTATTGCGGATATTGAATGAACCGACCGCTGCATCTTTAGCCTATGGTTTAGACAAGCAAGAAAACCAAACGATTCTGGTCTTTGACTTAGGTGGTGGCACATTTGACGTGTCAGTGTTAGAAGTCGGTGATGGTGTATTTGAGGTGAAAGCTACGAGTGGCGATACTCAACTTGGTGGCAATGATTTTGATAAAAAAATTGTTGATTGGCTAGCAGATCAGTTTTTAGAAACAGAGGAAGTCGATTTGAGGCGCGATCGCCAAGCCCTGCAACGCCTTACAGAAGCCGCAGAAAAAGCCAAAATTGAACTTTCTGGCGTAACGGTCACTGACATCAATTTACCCTTCATCACGGCAACAGCAGATGGACCTAAACACCTAGAAACACGCCTAACGCGGACGCAATTTGAAGGGCTGTGTACTGACTTGGTGGCGCGACTGCGTACACCCGTAAAACGCGCACTAACAGATGCCAATCTTCGACCTACAGACATTGAAGAAGTCGTTCTTGTTGGTGGCGGTACGCGCATGCCAATGGTACAGCAACTCGTCCGCGCCATGATTGGTCTAGAACCGAACCAAAATGTCAACCCTGATGAAGTTGTTGCAGTCGGTGCAGCAATTCAAGCTGGAATTCTGGGCGGAGAAGTTAAAGATATTCTGCTGTTGGATGTGACGCCATTGTCGTTGGGGTTAGAAACAAGTAACGGCGTGATGAAGAAACTTATTCCCCGCAATACGACAATTCCAGTGCGGCGGTCTGACATTTTTTCCACGGCAAGTAATAACCAAACTTTAGTGGAAATCCATGTCGTTCAAGGCGAGCGCGAAATGGCAGGTGATAATAAATCCTTGGGCAGGTTTAAACTCACGGGTATTTCTCCTGCACCGCGAGGTGTGCCGCAAATTCAAGTCGCATTTGACATTGATGCCAATGGTATTTTGTTAGTAACAGCCCTTGACCGAACGACAGGTCGCGAACAGAGTGTGACGATTCAAGGCGCTTCTACCCTAAGCGAAGCAGAAGTCCGGCGAATGATTCAAGAAGCAGAACAATATGCCCAATCTGACCGCAAACGGAAAGAAAAGGTAGAAAAGCGCACTCGTGCTGAGGCTTTGATTTTACAAGCAGAAAGACAGCTTAAAGAAATTGGCTTGGACTTTGGGATGCAGTTCGCACGAAGTCGCAGACAACGCATTGAAGCAATTAGTCGAGAATTGCGCGAATATCTTGCTAAGGAAAACGATCGCGGAATTGATCAAGCTTACGCTGATCTCCAAGATGCCTTGTATGAACTCAACCGCGAAGTTCGACAATATTTTAGTGAGGACGAAGATGATGATTTGTTTGGCTCAATTCGTCGTATCTTCACTGGCGAAGATGACTGGGAACCACCAAGGCGAGAGACGCGTTCCCCTTACTCCCCTTACTATAATGACAGACCAACCTATAATGACAGGTCCAGTAGACCGCGTCCGTCTTATCAAGATAACTGGGATGAAAACGATGACAACTGGCTGTAACTCACTCGACTGTGACTGCTTGCGGCGATTAAACTAGTTTGAACTGACAACTTTGAAAGCTGATAGCTGAGGGCTGATAGCTGATCGCTAAACTATGCAAAACGTGCAAAACTTTCGGGACTATTACGAAATTTTAGGAGTACCTAGAGACGCAACTAGTGAGGAGATAAAGAAGGTCTTTCGACGGTTAGCGCGACAATATCATCCTGACTTAAACCCAGGGAATAAAGAAGCCGAGGAGAAGTTTAAAGATATCAACGAGGCTTACGAAATTCTCTCTGACCAAACGAAAAGAGCGCAATACGACGAATACAGTAGTCACTGGAAAAAAGGGTTCTGGAGTAAGCAGACTGCTAGAGCAAAATCTTGGAGCGATCGCCGTAGTAGTACAGATGATGTTGATTATGGTCAATTTTCTGATTTTAATACCTTTATTGACCAAGTACTAGGACGTCGCAAAGAAAGAAACGGCAAGAATTCTCCTCCACCTCCAAGTAGTCCACCTCGCGATCCTTTTCGTCCAGGAACAACGCGAACTGCTTACACTATTTCTTCACGTTCAAGTCGTCGCGATGTTGAAGCGAAGTTGACTTTACCCTTAGAAAAAGCTTATCAGGGTGGAATTGAGCGAATTCGCTTAGAGGATGGGCGATCGCTGGAAATTAATATGCCTTCTGGAATGGTTACAGGTCAAACAATTCGCCTGCGAGAGCAAGGTCTTGGTGGCGGTGACTTATACCTGAAAATCACTGTGTCTCCTCACCATTTCTTTAAGTTAGAAGGCAACGATATTGCGATTCAAGTACCTGTTACTCCCAGTGAAGCAGCATTAGGAATTCCTGTGGAAGTACCAACTTTAGACGGTAGAGTAAAAATGAATATTCCTCCAGGAGTAAAGTCAGGTCAAAGATTGCGTTTGGCAAATAAAGGCTACCCCGATGAAGAAGGTCAACGCGGTGACCAATTAGTAGAAATTCAAATCGTCGTTCCCAAAAATTTGAGTTCTCAAGAAAGAGAACTCTATGAAAAACTGCACAAAGCCACAGCTTACAACCCTCGTACTGATTTACCTATGTAATTAGGGTTAACGGGTGTAGGAAACATGAGCTAAAAGAGGAATGTTCCTGGATACGTGCTATGCTGCTGTCTCAAATAAGATATGCATAGCTAGTGAGCTGTTGGATATCAGAAAAAAAGACTCTTTAAAATCTTCGTTACTGCTCAAGCTAATACAAAAGCAGCTTTTTGCCAACCTTTACTTTAATGCAAGCTGTTATTAATAACTTGTCATATAATTAAGCGTATTAATTATCAATAGTCAAAAGGTAAAAATTTACACTTAAGCCGATACATTTAGAAGAGAAATATTCGGCTAACAAGATTATTGTCATGCACGTGTCATTTTCTTTAAGGATTATTTTAAATAAATTTAGTGAATAATTAAGATCAGGTTGCAAGCGTTATTGAGATAAGGAGGCAATAGTGAGACGTCGTAAGTTTGTATATTTGGTAGGACTAGCAACTGCAAGCGGAGGGATGGCGATCGCATGCGCAGATAACCAAACGACTACCACCACAACATCACCAGCCACATCACCTGCAACAACAGCTTCACCTGCAGGTCCTCTTGAGAACGAGTTGGTCATCTACTCTGGTCGCAATGAAGAATTAATTGGTCAACTCATCGAACAATTTAGACAAGAAACTGGCGCGAATGTTCAAGTTCGTTATGGAGACACCGCAGAACTCGCCGCAACAATTTTAGAAGAAGGGAATAATAGTCCAACCGATGTTTTCTTTGGGCAAGATGCAGGGGCATTAGGTGCACTGCAACAAGAAGGTAGAACTGCGCAAATGCCAGAAAGTCTGTTAAATCAAGTTAACAGCCGTTATCGTTCGCCCGAAGGACAATGGATTGGTATTACAGGGAGAGTACGGACAGTTGATTACAATACTAATTTGGTGCAACCAGGGGAACTACCACAATCAATCTTTGGCTTCACTGAACCTAATTGGAAAGGTCGAATTGGTTGGGCGCCGACTAATGGGTCATTTCAGGCTTTCGTCACGGCTCTACGCGTCTCTCAGGGAGAAGAACAAGCAAGAAAATGGTTAGAAGGTATTCGCGCTAATGAACCTAGAACTTTTTCAAACAATACTGCTATTTTAGAAGGCTTAACGCGTGGAGAAGTAGCTGTAGGATTTGTGAATCACTACTACTTAGAACGAATCAAGCAAGAAAACCCCCAAGTTCCAGTAGAACATCACTTTACAAACGATGTTGGTTCTTTAGTTAATGTTGCTGGTGTGGCAATTCTTAATTCAGCGAGGCATCCTAATATTGCTCAGCGATTTGTAGAATACTTGTTGAGTTCTGATGCACAAAACTATTTTGCTACCGAAACTAGAGAGTATCCTTTAGCTTCAGGAGTCACACCGCAAGGAGAACTCGTGTCACTCAACCAAATTGAAAGTCAAACTCCCGAAATTGACTTGAGTAACTTGAGAGACTTGGAAGGAACATTGCAACTGTTGCAGCAAACACAAGTCGTTTAAAACAGGTTAGAGGTCAGGGATCGGAAAACAATTCCAATCTTTGATCTCTTCTGCGGTAAATTAAAACGAAGTTACCAAAAAATGCGATCGCGACTTTTCAAGATGATTAACGCTAGCGAAATTGTTAAATACAAACCTCAGTAATCATTTGCCGATCCACAAGTAAAAACTATAGTTTTAGAACAAGAAATCATCAACCCTGTTGCTTTAGTTAAGCTGAATGACAACACCCAAACAGTGGCTAAGTATTATATTTCATGAGCTTTAGTTTATCTTGACATTGATGCAACCGTGCGAATTGGCACGAGTTTTGATAATGCCGAAGTCCTACAAGCAGCGATTTAAAGTGCAGCTATTAGACCTTTTGCATGAATCACAAATGCCTTCCTTCCGATTTTCTTCGGGGCTACTTAAATAAAGATTTAACAGTAAGTCCACCTCCGCGGACTTCGTTTGTATAGCGGCGAGTGCGATCGCGAGTGGAGAACTCCAACCGATTCTACGAAGCTACACGCCTCAGGCGGGATTACCGATCGCCGTTGTATTTCCCCAAAAACGATATCTATCAGCTAAAGTCCGCACTTTTGTTGAATTTATGACAGAATTGACCACCGCTTTGAAACGAGTTGGAATTGTAGACTAAGGCAAAAAACATAGATTAACCCATAACACCTGTTGCAGACTGATAGGATCGATATGGAAAATAAAAACGCTTAATGACAACAGCAATTATGGCATTGAGTAATGTACGCGCTCTGTATCAACAGGTCATTTTAGAACACTATAAAAAACCACGGCACAAAGGTAAAACAAATCCTGTGCATCGTCAGCAACGCGGGCACAATCCTTCATGTGGAGATACGATTGAACTTACACTTAAGCTAAACGACGCTGGTGACACAATTGAAGATGTGAAATTTGAAGGCGAAGGTTGTGCGATCGCAATGGCGTCAGCTGATTTAATGGCAGATGTGTTGCGTGGTAAGCAAGTTACTGAAGCATTATCAATGGTGCAGCGCTTTCAAAATATGATGAAAGGCGAAGATGAGTTTCCCAAAGAACTCCGTAAACTTAACGTCATGCAAGGCGTTTCGCAATTTCCTGTACGGATTAAATGTGCAAACCTCACTTGGCACACCTTGAAAGCTGCATTAGAATCGACTCACGATATTGCTCATACTGGGTTTGTCAGTAACGAAGGCACGTAAATTATGATACGTTTGCAGGATTTAGCTAATTGCTAAAAGCTAATCGCTTTATATTACACCTCACCAACGTCATGATCACAACATCTGAATTTTTTCAACTCACGCAATGGGCAGGGATCGCGACACTGATTGTCGCAGTGTTAGCGATCGCCGGTTTTCTCTTTAAATGGGGTGTGCGGTTTCAGTTGGTGGGAGTCACAGGTTTTATGGCAGTACTGACAGGAGGTTTGTTTGCCCTCAGTTTAGTCCCCATTATGCGCACAGTCGTTCCTGGTGCGGTACGGTTTTCGGTAATATATGACAATGGGGCAACACAAGCAGTCATTGCTGTACCGCCAACAATTACCGAGACAGAACTCGATGCGACGTTAAGACAAGCAGCTAGCGACTTATTTTCATATGGTCGCTTAGGTCGGGAGCAAGATCAACTAAATATCCGCGCGCGGACAATTATTCATCCTGAATTGGGAGTTTCTCAACCACTATATTTGGGAAATGTTAAGCGATCGCTACGAAATCGCGAAGACGAGCAAATCCAGATCGAAATTTTTGCCGATAAATTCGCAAAATTACCTAAATCTTCAGCATAATTCTAAGATAAACTAAGCTTCGATGAATCAAAAGACTCAAACTGCTACTAACGTCCTGACGCTTGCTGTTGCACCCGCACGAGTGTTGCGGGGAGTGCAGATTTTGTCGCAATCAGGAGAAGAAATCGCCGCTTTGGGCAAACGTCCGTTACTTGTGGGAGGCGATCGCACGCTTGCTGTTACCTTACCCGTTCTACAACCTGTATTAGAACAACAGCAATTACAAATAGAAACAGCTAATTATGGTTCCGATTCAAGTGAAGCAACTTTAGTATCTCTAAAACAAGCCGTAGCCGCGCATCAAGCCGATCTAATCATTGGTGCGGGAGGTGGTAAAGCCCTCGATACAGCAAAACTGCTTGCACATCATTGCAATTTACCTGTAGTTACTATTCCAACATCTGCAGCAACGTGTGCTGCTTGGACAGCACTTTCTAACATTTATACTGACGATGGCGGCTTTCTTTACGACGTTAGCTTGTCGCGGTGTCCTGACTTGGTGCTACTCGATTATGACTTAATTCAGACTGCACCCCAACGTACCTTAGTTGCAGGCATTGGTGACGCATTAGCAAAGTGGTACGAAGCTTCTGTCAGTAGTGCCCATTCGGAAGATACTTTAACTATCGCTGCTGTACAACAAGCACGAGTATTACGCGATATTCTCTTTCAAAAATCTGTTGCCGCACTGCAAGCACCAGGAAGCGCGGTATGGCGTGAAGTTGTCGATGCAACCGTATTACTTGCTGGCGTGATTGGGGGACTTGGTGGCGCGCAATGTCGGACTGTTGCTGCTCATGCTGTACATAATGGGTTAACGCATCTACATATCCACCACAGTATTCATGGTGAAAAAGTTGCCTATGGCATTTTGGTACAACTACGGTTAGAAGAAATGCTGCAAGGCAATCAACTCGCGGCTACCGCACGGCAACAATTACTCAAATTTTATGACGAAATTGGTTTACCAAAAACGTTGCATGAATTGGACATGGGGAGTATTACAATAGAAGACCTGCAAAGGTGTGTTGAAATAGCCTGCGATCCAAAGTCGGACATTCACCGACTACCGTTTAAAGTTGCAACCGAACAACTGATGGCGGCAATGGTTTCAACGACAGCACCTATTAGTAGTAACTCCCTCAATCCTCCAGCGAGGATGATTCCCGAAGAGGTAACTGAATGAGCTTGAATTGGATTCCAGCCGATCGCATCCAAAAATTACCCCCGTATGTGTTTGCCCGCTTAGACGAACTCAAAGCTAAAGCGCGGGAACAAGGGTTGGATTTAATTGATTTGGGCATGGGAAACCCTGATGGTGCGACACCACAACCTGTCGTAGAAGCCGCGATCGCCGCCTTGCAAAACTCAAAAAATCACGGTTATCCTCCATTTGAAGGAACAGCGAGTTTTCGGCGGGCAATTACCGATTGGTATCATCGTCGTTATGCAGTAAAACTCGATCCTGATAGTGAAGCACTACCATTACTCGGTTCCAAAGAAGGATTAGGACACTTAGCGATCGCCTATATTAATCCTGGCGATGTTGTTTTAGTGCCTTCTCCTGCGTATCCGGCACACTTTCGCGCCCCTGTGATTGCAGGTGGTGACGTTTATAGCTTAAATTTGTCACCCGAAAACGATTGGCTCATCGATTTAGCAAAAATTCCCGAAGACGTTGCTCAAAAAGCCAAAATTCTATATTTCAATTATCCTAGTAATCCTACGGGAGCGACTGCACCCAGAGAATTTTTTACGGAAATTGTCGCCTTCGCGCGTAAATACGAAATCTTACTAGTCCACGATTTGTGCTACGCCGAACTTGCCTTTGATGGTTATCAACCGACTAGCTTACTAGAAATTCCAGGTGCGAAAGACATCGGCGTCGAATTTCATACACTTTCTAAAACATACAACATGGCAGGCTGGCGCGTCGGCTTTGTTGTCGGAAATCGCCACATTATTCAAGGGTTACGCACGCTCAAAACTAATTTAGATTACGGTATCTTCGCCGCACTGCAAACCGCCGCCGAAACTGCACTACAACTCCCCGATGTCTACTTACACGAAGTCCAACAACGCTACCAACAACGCCGCGATTTCTTGATTCAAGGATTAGCTGAACTCGGCTGGAATATCCCCAAAACAAAAGCAACAATGTATCTATGGGTACCTTGTCCCAAAGACACAACATCAACAAACTTCGCACTAGATGTTTTACAGCAAACTGGCGTTGTCGTCACCCCAGGAAACGCCTTTGGTGCTGCGGGTGAGGGCTACGTGCGGATTAGTTTAATAGCAGAGTGCGATCGCCTCCAAGAAGTATTGAATCGCTTCAAACAAGCGGGAATTTGCTGTACGGAAGGGGTCAGGGGTCAGGGGACGCTTGCGCAGACCTACGGTTCAGAGGTCGGGGTAGGATAAAGATTCTCTCTATACCTGTGTCCTCTGCGCCGAAGTTCGGTTCGTTACAAATCTCCCACCTCCCGCACAACCTGCTGGGAAACGAACGGCAAAAGCTGCTGATTCTGACAGTGCGCCCTACCCTCCACAAACACCACCAAAAGAAAAGGCTGCTTTCCAGGAATCTCAACATAAGCTGCATCATTGCGTACTTGAGTTGTCCATCCCGCCTTCGACCACAACTGTGCATTATCCGGCAAACCCGCGCCCAAAAAACCTGTTACTTGATTTTCTTCCACATCCGTCGCCAAATCTTTGAGATCGCGTTGCAGCAAAGCCATCATCGCCTGCGATCGCTCACTCGATACCGCCACGCCCCCAATAATACTATGCAATAACCGCGCTGTTGCATTCGTCGTTAGCATATTGCGATTTTGCATCATCTCGCCTAAATACATTCTCTCGCGCCCGTAGGGACCTTCACACCAAGTTTTTTGATTCACATTAATCTTTTCAATTTCTTCCCAACCCAACGACTGAAAGTAGCGGTTGACAATATTACGCTGCGATTTCCACGTTTCAAACGGACCTGGTGGCAATTCGGGACCACTTGTCGTCCCACTCAAAACATCTACAACCAAGCTTGTAGCATCATTACTCGAATCGACAATCATATCGCGCATCGCGCGTTCCAACTCACTCGAAGTCTGCACCATGCCATTTTCTAACCATTCGTGGATCGCGACGAGATAGAATAACTTGACAACACTTGCAGGATAAATCGGTTCATCACCACGATAACTACATCCTCGCACTTGGTAATTCCAAAAAGCATTAGGACTTAAAGCCCCACCAGTGTTTACCGGAACTGGAGAGTCGTAGACAATCCATGTCAAAGCTAAAGAATTTTGAGGCAATTGCGGAAATTCTGCCCAGGTTGCTTGTAAAATGCGATCGCCGATATTTTTTAGTTGTTTGTCTTGTAAGAAAAAAGTCATAAGTAGCAATTAGCAATTAGCGATTAGCTTTTAAGATGGGGAATTAGATTACTAGATTATAGGAAGTAGGTCAGAAAGCAACAAAAATGACCGTAAAAGAGTTTCAAATAACTGAATATGAGTGTCAAACGGATCTGAATATTTATGATTCTCCACAGTGCGATCGCTTGGCGACGCAAGCAGCTACAGGGCGGCATTTGCAGATAATCTCGATTGAGGATGCGGCGATTGCGGTGTGTTTGTGTGAAGATAATTATCCTGGCTGGCTGTTGCGATCAGATCTTGGAAAATTGCAAGTTGCAACTCAGGCGTATCAAGCTAACTTGGTGACAGAAGCAGAAATTAGAAAGTTAATTCCGCAAGTCATTGCATTTACTCACGCGGCAATGCAGCAACCAAATTATTACCTTTGGGGTGGTACCGTAGGACCTAATTACGATTGTTCTGGTTTGATGCAGGCAGCGTTTACTTCGGTGGGTGTATGGTTGCCTAGAGATGCGTATCAGCAAGAAGGATTTACGCAAGCAATTACGGTAGAGGAAATGCTACCTGGAGATCTCGTGTTTTTTGGGATTGAGAGGGCGACTCATGTCGGGCTTTATTTGGGGGATGGTTGTTATCTTCATAGTTCTGGGGAGAAGATGGGGCGCAATGGAATTGGCATTGATCGGTTGTCGGAACAAGGGGATGAGGTAAGTCGGTCGTATTATCAGCAGTGGAGGGGTGCGGGAAGGGTTGTGGAAAGTTATGAACCTCTTGTAGGTGAGCAGAGGGGCAGAGGGGATTTGAGGAGCTTCAGGAGCAGGAAATAGATGAAAAGTATTGTTGTGGCGGGGAGTGCTGGGCAAGATGGATTTTTGGTGGAGAATTGCCCTGATGTTTCGGTGGTAGTGCCAGTTTATAACGAGGTGGAGAGTTTGCCGCATTTAGTTGATGCGATCGCATCAACTTTAAGCAAGTCGCAGTACAGTTATGAGATTATTTGTGTTGATGATGGTTCGCGGGATGGTTCGGCTGACTGGTTGAAGCAGCAATGCTTGCTGCGCCCTGATTTGCGGGCAGTGTTGTTGCGGCGCAATTATGGGCAAACGGCGGCGATGGCGGCGGGGTTTAATTACGCTTTGGGTCAGGCAATTGTTACTTTGGATGGTGACTTGCAGAATGATCCGGCAGATATCCCACTGCTGCTTGCTAAGTTGGAGGAAGGATATGACTTGGTGAGTGGTTGGCGTCACAAACGACAAGATGCAGCTTTGACGCGGTTGTTGCCTTCTAAGATTGCCAATTGGTTGATTGGGCGGGTAACTGGGGTGCAGTTACATGATTATGGTTGTTCTTTAAAGGCATATAATGCAGAACTTGTCAAGGATATGCATTTGTATGGGGAGTTACACCGCTTTCTGCCAGCGTTGGCTTTTATTGAGGGGGCGCGAATCACTGAATTACCAGTACGTCATCATGCACGGCGGTTTGGTAAAAGCAAGTATGGCTTGTGGCGCACCTTTCGGGTTTTGATGGATTTACTCACCATCTGGTTTATGAAAACGTTCCTGACGCGCCCGATGCACGTATTTGGTTTGTTTGGGCTGGCTTCAATGCTGTTGGGAACGGCGATCGGTCTGTATTTAACGTTTTTGAAACTGGGTTTGGGGCAGAGTATTGGGAATCGTCCGCTGTTGATTTTGGCAGTTGTGCTGTTTATCGCTGGGGTACAGCTATTTAGTTTTGGGTTGTTAGCAGAGTTGCTGATGCGTACTTATCATGAATCTCAAGGGCGACCTATCTATCGCGTGCGAGAGGTTGTAGGAAAAAATATTAAGTAAAGTAACAATGATATGTGGGTAATAGGTAATGGGTAACGGGGAATGGGTAATAGCATTCTTTACTAATGACCAATTACCAGTTACCAGTCTACAAATAAAACCCACAGACTTAATAACCTTACTCATTAGCTGAACTTTGAACGTTTTTCAGACGCTTGACCCTCAACCGCGCCGTAACTTACAGATCCTCTTTATTGCGGGTTTGTTATTTTGGTCTAGTTTGGCTTCGTTGTTGCCGACGCTACCACTTTATATCAACGATCTCGGTGGGACGCCGCAGCAAATTGGCGTTGTGATGGGAAGTTTTGCGATTGGGCTATTAATTTGCGTCCCTGGCTAGCACAATTGGCAGATCTCCGCAGTCGCAAACTTGTGTTGATCATTGCCCTGAGTACGGTTGCTTTAGCCCCCTTAGGCTACTTAATGGTGAAATCTTTATGGCTGTTAATGGTGATTCGCGCATTTCATGGAATTAGTATTGCAGCTTATTCGAGCGGCTACACTACCTTAGTTGCAGATATCGCCCCTGCAAAAAGTCGCGGGGAAATTATCGGTTACATGAGTCTAGTGAATCCGATTGGTATGGCGTTGGGACCTGCTTTAGGTGGTTATTTGCAAGCTAGCATTGGTTACACGGCTTTATTTTCGTTATCTGCTGGCTTGGGAGTGTTGGGAATATTATTTGCATCGCAAGTCTCTAACCCAGCTGCTAATTTGCTGAAATGCCAAGTGACTGACAACCGTTTTTGGCAACTGCTAGGTAGTCCTCGAATTCGGACTTTAGCACTGATCTTGCTGTTGGTTGGGTTAGCGTTTGGCACTTTGAGTACATTTGTGCCGTTGTATATCAAATCTGTTGGTGTAGATTTTAACGTAGGTTTGTTTTACACTGCAGCGGCGATCGCTAGTTTTATTATCCGCATTCCTACAGGGAGGGCAAGCGATCGCTATGGACGCGGTTTATTTGTTACTCTCAGCTTAATTTTTTACACCGTCTCGATGTTGCTGTTGTGGCTTGCTAATAGCGCTACTGCATTTTTAAGTGCTGGCTTTGTGGAAGGATTGGGAGCTGGTATCTTAATTCCAATGGTGGCTACAGTCGTTGCTGATCGCACGCTACCTCAAGAACGCGGACGCATGTTTGGTTTATGTATGGTGGGGTTTGATGTCGGAATTGCGATTGCAGGACCTGTTTTAGGGGCGATCGCGCAATACATCGGTTATCGCCATCTTTTCGGCTTCGCGGCTGGTTTGACTACGCTTGCGATCGTCGTTTTTCTCACTCAATCGAGTAAAGATATGGCGCATTCTCTACGCTTTGCACTTGGTAAAGGTAGAGATGTTTATGCATTAAGGTAAAAAACGGGCGAGGAGGGATTCGAACCCCCGACACCGTGGTCCGTAGCCACGTGCTCTAGTCCACTGAGCTACACGCCCTGAAAAAAGCTGTTCGCTTTATTCTTGCGAGTATCTATACTATCACGAAAAAGTGAAATGGAACAAATTTCTCAAAATTCCTCTAATTTGACGCACTTGGATAACCAAGGACAAGCCCAAATGGTTGATGTCTCGCACAAAACGTCAACTGTGCGCCAAGCTGTCGCGGCGGCGAGTGTGCGAATGTCTAGCGAAACTTTTGCCACAATTCAAGCAGGAAACGCCCCTAAAGGTGATGTTTTGGGGACTGCAAGACTTGCAGGAATTATGGCGGCTAAACAAACATCAAATTTAATTCCGTTGTGTCACCCTCTACCCTTACACAAAGTAGAAGTGCAGATTGAGCCTGATTCGCAGTTACCTGGTTATCAAATTACTGCGTTAGTCAAAACCAAAGCCGAAACGGGTGTTGAAATGGAAGCGTTAACAGCAGTTTCAGTTGCGGCGCTGACTTTGTACGACATGGCAAAGGCTTTAGAAAAGTCAATCTCGATTGAATTAATTCATTTAGTTAGTAAATCTGGTGGTAAATCGGGAGATTATCAAAGTGAGTAGTACAAGCTCTAACTGAAACAACAGTAGAGCTTACGCTTGAGGAGTTCAAAATCTACACTAGATGGCACAGACAAAGCTTATTGTACTGCTGTATATCCACCATCAATGACAAGGTTGTGTCCAGTAATGAACGAAGCTGCATCAGAACATAACCAAACTGCTGCTTCTGCAATATCGTTAGGTTCGCCAATTCGTTGTAGTGGAATACCAGATGCTACTTGCTCAAGCATACTTGGCGGTGCGTCTGCCCATAATTCTGTTTTTACAGCACCAGGACTTATCGTATTAACACGAATTTGCTCAGCATATTCTGCTGCGGCTGCACGCGAAAGCGAAATTACACCACCTTTAGCGGCTCCGTATGCAGAGTAATTGGCGACACCAACTAGCGCCCCTTGTGAGGAAACATTAACAATCGCTCCAGTTCCTGATTTCATCATTGCGGGAATCTCGTATTTCATGCATAGCCAAATTGACTTGAGGTTGACAGCTATTTCTGCTTCCCAGTCTTCTTCAGCCATTTCGATTAAAGGAATCGCTTTACCAGAACCTGCATTATTGAAGGCAAAGTCAAGGCGACTGTATGTCTCGATCGTGGTATTAACTAGGGCTTCTACTTCTTGCGCTTGCGTTACATCTGTTTTGACAAAAAGTCCTTCACCACCTGCTTGTTGAATTTGCTTGATTGTGTCTTCACCTTCTAAAGTGCGCCGCGCTGCAACAACTACTTTTGCACCTGCTTTAGCAAAGGCGATCGCTGTTGCTTTACCAATACCAGAACTCCCACCAGTTACGATCGCAACTTTTTCTTTCATAGAAATCATGCGGTTTCCTCACTGAAATTCATACAGTTGTTCTTAATTTACGCAATCGGATAGTGAAGTTCATGAGCGATACTTGCGCCGTTTTATCAAAATCTTGCGGTTTATTCAGAATATGGTTCGCCAGGGAAAAAGCGATCGCTCAAAATGTCCTCTAGTGTATAAGTACACTCAGCAGGAAAAGTTTTGTTAGGTAGATTGGTTTCTCCTACAGCTAAATCTTTGCCATTTTGGTAGGCTATTAATACTGCTTCCTGAAGATAGGACTTTAAGCTAGGGTTTTCTTGCAAAAGCTGTTGAATTTCACGGCGCTGCACTCGAATTGTACTTAACCAACTACGACTGCGCCGTTGAGGTTGATATTCCACGGTTGATAAAGGGGACGGGCAACCCGTCCCCAACAACCTCCACTTGAGTAAATGTCCGATTAAAATACTCAATCGGTTTCGCAGTTCCTGGCGTTGTTGTTTTCCCAAAGACTCAATTTCCTCAATTAAATTTGGCAAGTCGAGTTCGTGCCATTGGCGATCGCGGAGTAACTTTGCTTGTTCTTGAGTCCAGGCGTAGAAATCAATTGCATAGAGATTATTGATCATTGGAGTAGTAATTGGTTATAAACAGTCGCGATATTGTTTTGGCGTGAATCCAGTGAGTTTGCGAAATTGTGCGGTGAAGTGACTTTGGTTATAGAAGCCAACACGATAGGCTACTTCTGCGATCGCCAGCCGCGTTACAGATAACATAATCTTGGCGCGTTCAATACGTCTTTGTGTTAGATAACGATGGGGTGATTCTCCGGTTGCAGTTTTAAAGGCGCGGGCAAAATGAAATTGACTAATATGAACAACAGCCGCCATATCAGCAATTGTGATATCTTCTGCTAAGTTTTCTGCAATAAAATCTTTAACTTGCTTGAGTTTGATTGTATCTAGTAGTTTATTTCCTGATTGAGGTTTTACCCGCACGCGATTGTAGTTGCGTAGTAGATGAACCATCAATAGATTTCTGAGTGACTCAGTGTAAATTTTTCCAGCTAACCCTTCATTGAGGATTTCCGCTTTGAGTAATTGCGCTACGTGAAGAATCGTTGTATCAGGAAAAATGACGCGGTGTTCAATTTCAACAGGAGTGGATACACTATTTTCTGCTGCTATTTGGTTGAGTAAATTTTGGTCAAGTGTGATGTTGATGTATTCACTAATATGTTCTCGATAGTGCCAAACAAAATCATGTTCACAATAGAGAAACACACTGCCTGGTGGTAAAGCTGTAGTTTGACTCGCAGTACCATCAACTGACCAAGTGACGCGATCGTGTGGTACAAACGCAACACTAATTGTGTTCTTAGGCATGGCAAAATCAAATTCACCAATCGCATTCATACAACTATGTTCAACTGCAATGCCTTCCCATTGTTGAGTAAGCGTTGATAAAGAAGGTAAGTTATGAATTGGTAGCGATCGCATCCTATTTCTCCCAGCAAACTACCCTAAACAATTATTCATTGAAATACACTTTATTTCACTAAGTTTGTTATATAATATATTTTTTGCCACAAAATTTTATTTAAAATAATTTTATAGATTGATACATATAAATTCTTTATAAAATTGCTTTTCTTTGTGTTCTTTATGATCTGTTTAATAAAGTGACAATTACAATACAATTACTATTTTATTACTTTCACTTAACCCTTTAAAAGACAAGAGTGCACGGTGCCTAGATTGTAGCTAGAATAATGACAAGATGTGCATCAATTTTGGCTACGCAAATGAACAAGATATCTAGTAGCAAAATATCTTATCTGACTAAGCAAATATTCCTACTAAGCCTTGCAGTAGCTAATGTTTCTATCATTGGCATTGTACCTAGTCGAATAGCACAAGCAGCTCAGGAAATTCCCGTTGTTAGTTCCTCAGCGCTAGGGCAAAATATGGATGTTCCTTGGTCGCGCCCTGTGAAAATTAACGATCCATTCGAGGGAAGTTATCTAGGAGTTTTTGATCGCAACTACTTTTACCGCAGATTTCTCAATAACAACGTCAGATTTGAAATTTTAAGTCTTTGGAGACCCAACTCAGTTCGTTTCTTGTTAGCTTCTAGAGAGCGAAATTGTGCGTATTCGACAAGATTTTCGTATAACCGCTTGTTAACACGCCGTGTTATTGCTTATCGCGGACGAAAATATTTATATACAGGATTTCCTTATACTAGTTTCCCCGTTTCAAGATGCGCGATCGCAAGTAATACTCAAAATGCTGTGAAGCTTTTTATCCGAACTGGCGAACAAGTCTATCAACTTGATGGCAGAAACAGTACATTTGCAATTAATCCCGATGTCGCAAACGCCTTAAGATCGACTCCGATTGAGAATGTGCAGATTAGGTTAGTGACAGAAAGCGGCGAAACAATTGATAGTGAAATTGGTAGGGGAACTGTTGAAGCTTGGAGAGATATTTATTAGTGATACCGTTCTACAAGACAGCTTTAGCATAACCCCATCTCAATTAGCAAAAACTCGTGGGAAAATCCTAGAATGAGTTAATATCTCACTCATACACTTATAGATTAACGATTTATGCCTCCTCGTTGGCCGCGTAAACCTGATCGCCGAGATCCAGCCTATCGTCGTTTGGACGATCGTATGAATTTTGCGATGCACGTCGCAGTCTTTGCTGTGACAAATTCTGGGCTGTGGTTCTTCTACAATCTCAAGTCTATTACTTGGACTTGGCTTCCTTTGTTAACGGCAAGTTGGTTACTGGTGTTGCTAGTACATTTAGTTTATATTTCGGCGATCGCTGATTATTCAGAACCAGGAAATCCCTCAAAATCTACTTAAAGGTAGATGAAAATTAATTGTTAATTAGAAATTGTGGCAGTGACAGCTTGCAAGTTGAGTTAAAGATTATGGCTAACCAAAGTACGACAGAAATTCTCGAAGCGCTAGCATCTGAAATTGGCGAAAATGTTTATATTGATGTTGCTAAATGGCATCTTTACCTTTCTGATGCAAAGTTGCACAAGGTTTTAGCAGAAAAATTCTATCCGCTACTTTCCGCTAATTCTGTTAATGAAGACGAAGTTTTAGCAATTTTAAAAGATATGCCAATTAAGATTGGTGGCGGGAGAAGCGAAATTCCTTTAATCGATTTATTACCCATGCAATGTCAAGTTAACTTAATCGATATTGTCGAGAAATATCAAAGTCGATTTTAATATTATCTCGCAAAGCGTTGGCGCAGGCGTGATATTACCAGATCAACTTCGGGTAACTTCATTTGTAAGGCGATCGCTGCGAACACTCCAAGTCCAAATAAACCAGACATGCTAAGTTGCAACAACTGAACAATTAAACCTTCACTACCGAGTAGGCGTTGAGAAGCCCAAAGCGTCGCCCAACTGGCAGTTCCAGCAACAAAACTACTAGCGGTTAAACCCAATATAGGTATACTCCACTGACGTAGCGGCAAACCATTAAGCCGACGGTTGAGAATGAGGAGGAACATAATCGTGGAAGCAAAATTCACTCCTACTGTTGCTAGCGTAATTCCTGGAGCACCAAAAGGCTTCACGAGGATATAATCAAGCCCCACATTAAGAATGATATTGAGCAAACTAACGCGAAACGGAGTCGTGCCATCACCTAACGCATAAAATACTCTGACGAGGACATCACGCGCTAAGTAGACAAACATACCAATCCCATAAGCCATAAGTACTGACGCAACTAACTGCGAACCGGCTTGCCCAAAAGCGCCACGTTCGTAAATTACACGGACAATCGGAACTGCTAAAGCAACAAACAACGCGCCCAATGGTAGCATTGTCACTGCTGTAATAAGTAAACCTTGACGAATACGCAGTTTGAGATTTACCCAGTCTTCCGGTGCAGCTAATTGCGAAAGCATTGGGAGTAAGGGCAACAAAATCATGTTGGAAATAATGCCTAAGGGCGTTTGCACGAGTAAACCAGCGTAGCTAAATGCTGCTGCTGCACCTGCAATTCCTGAAGCAAAAAAGAGATCGGTATAGAGATTGATCTGCATCATTCCTGATGAAAACGTTGCAGGACCCATAATATTAATGACTTCGCGGACTCCAGGAGAGCGAAAATCAAATCTCAAGCGCAGAGTACCTAAGCCTAACCGCCACTGTGTAATAAGTTGGGCAAGCCATTGTAAAATTGCACCAGCAAGAGTTCCCCAAGCTAAAACTTGTCCGCCTAGTAAAGCGTACCGTGGTAAAACAATATCATCTCCCAGTTGAAAGGCTAAGATTCCCAGTCCAATAATGATTGTGATGCTAGAAAGTACTGGACTAATCGAAAGTAGCCAATATTGATTTGCTGTATTTAAAGTACCAAAGCCTATACCTACTAACCCCGCGAGTAATGCCATTGGTGCCATAATTTGCAGTTGCACAGTAGCGATCGCCTGCGTTTGTGAACTGAGTTGTGGACCTAGTAAGCTAATAAAAAAATCGGCAAAGACGACTAGAATGATAGTAATAAAAATAAGTAATCCACTCACCAGTGTGGTTGTTGTTTCGACTAACTGCGCAGATTCTTGTTTGCTACGTTTGGATAAAACACTGACTATGGCACTATGAATCGGTCCATTGACACCACCGAGTAGCACCCAGAAGAAGCTAGGAACAACGTAAGCATAGCTATAAGCATTCGCCACCACACCAACACCAAACGCCGCTGCGATCGCTTGTTGGCGCACGAGGGCTACGAGTTTACTCAGCAAAGTTGCAACTGCAACGATTCCAGCAATTCCAGCTAACGAACGAGAAGGTTTTTCAGACACAAAGCATTACTACTATCTCAACCTCATAACATTTAACCGCGAATTGCGATTTTAGTGATTGAGCTTCGGCAATTGGCTGCAATGATTTTTTGTTCTGTGCTGTGCGATCGCTATTTCAACAAATCCTCAATTTCTTCATCTGTCAATCCGAACTGCCTAAAAATTCGCAATACATAAGCAGGAGACATTTCTTTTGCTCCCATATCAATTGGGACTACTCGTGTTTTACCTTCAACAACACGGGTATAAAGACTATGATCTCCTTTACCCTCTCGGTAAAATATGCAACCTGCCTTCTCTAAAAGTTTAATTAATTGCTTTGGCTTGAGGGAGGGAATATTTTTAGGCATAAACTGCCCTAAACTCGTAAACTTCTGATCCTGGCTCCTTCGACTCTACAGTCAAAAACTCATGCAATTCCTTTATCGGAACAGGAGCGCAATAAACATCAGTTCTAGACTCGTAAATATCTTGAAAAGACTCAATTGCCTCTTTTAATTTTTCGATGGCGCTATCCTGCGTTTCTCCTTGACTGACAATCCCATTTTCTAAACATAAGGCAACCCAATAACCGGCACTTTGTCGCAGAATAACGGTGTAAAAATCCATGTTACTGGCTTTGTTGAAATAACCTTGTGTTGTTAATTTTAGTCTAGGGCTGTAATTTTGCTCGTTACCCACATAGCATAAGCTTAATCAAGGTTCGCTGTGAATTGCTGGAGGCTGCACGGAATCTTGAGGGGCTACATATGAACTCCAGAGATTGCGTAGCGAAGAAAAGGCAAGAAGTAAAAAGGCAATGGCACAAGCTCGGTAAGTTAACCGCGTCCAATCTCTTTGAGATCTTTGGAATACTTGAGTAACAAGTCCAGCACAAACGAATGACCAAAGAAAGGACGCAACCATAAAGCCAGTGAAAAAGATTAAATTGTGACTAACTGTAGGATCGCTTACTCCGATAGCACCCATTGCACTACCTAAAGCTGCCCAGTACGCTATATTTTGTGGATTTGTGATTGATAGCAAAATACCAGAACGCAAAGCTTTTTTACTATAAGTGTTTGTCGGAGCGAGCTTGATACTGAATTCTTTATTTGCCTCTTGCCACGCATCCCCAGCTAGCCAAAGTAGATAGAGTACGCCAGCAAGCCCAATTGGTAGACGTAATAAGTCCCATTGCAAAAGTAATCCAACGCCTGTCAAACCCAGTACAGCCCAAAGCGCATCTCCTACAAGCGAACCAATTTGAACAGCTAACGCACCTTTGAAACCACCTCTGATTCCCTGTCGAATAGTCTCTGCAAAAACTGCTCCAGGTGCAGCATTGAAGATGAATCCTAAAAACAGTGCAGTAAAGAAAAGTGCAAACATTAAGTTTCCTCTATTGCAGTCACTTCATTAAGTGTGCAGTGAAATTGAAGATAAGAATAGGGATAATTGTTATTGCTTATTTTGACAATCTAGAGTATATTTAAGATAATGGAAATATTTGTCTATTTTTAAAATTTGGTTAGATTTTTATTATGAAGAAAATCATCAACTAACTTAGATATTACCAGAAAGCAGCCCCAAAAATAAAGCGATTTTTTACTAAATTTATCAAAAATAAATAATTCAAAGCTGTGCTAAAGAAACAAAGTAAAAGTATCTTGATAGATGCGATCGCTTCAAATTACTGAGGTAAAATGTAGCATAGTAACTACGTAAAAACCCAGATGAATCTGCAAGATGACATTAGCGATGTGCAAGAGCCAATTCTCACCGCGCCAGCAGAAGTCAGGCAAATTATTGAACAGGTGTGGAAGTTAGAAAAGAGCAGACTTGATAAAAAAAGTAACAGCCATATCAACGATGATATTTTGCGGATTGTCAAGGAAGCGGTGCGATGAAGTTAACTTCAATTCGGCTGTGTAACTTTCGTTCGTTTTATAGCAAAACACCGGAAATTGTCCTTGCAGGTGGAACAAATCGCAATACGACAATCGTTCACGGTAACAATGGTGCAGGGAAAACGAGTTTCTTAAATGCATTTACGTGGGTACTATACGAGAAGTTTAGTGCGGCGTTTGCTTCTGCTGAACAACTTGTCAATAAACGGGCGATCGCCGAAGCAAATATCGGAGAAGTCATCGAATGCTGGGTAGAAATATTTTGGGAACATGATAACAAACGCTACCGCGTTAAACGCGAGTGTCGCGTGTATAAAAACGACACCAACTTTGATGCGGGTAAAACCCAGTTATTTATGCAAATAGCTGGCGATGATGGGCGGTGGTATCATTCACCACAACATCCAGAAGACGTGATCAATCAGATTCTACCGTCAAGCTTACATCAGTATTTCTTTTTCGATGGCGAACGAATCGAACAAATTGTGCGATCGGATAAGAAAGCAGAAATTGCTGAAGCAACCAAAATCTTTTTAGGCGTGAAAGTCATTGATAACTCAATCAAGCATTTAAGTGAAGCCAAAAAAACGCTAGAAAATGAATTAAAAGTGATTGGTGATGCCCAAACCAAACAACTTTTGAGAGAACGGCAAAAGATAGAAATTGAGATTGAACAAATTACACAGCGCCAAAGTGAGATTACTCAAGAGTTAGAATATCAAAACACTTTTAAAAAAGAAACAAGTCACCGTCTACGCGAACTTGCTGCGGCGCAAGAACTACAGGAAAGACGGCAAAATTTAGAAAACCAGAAAACAACAAATCAAGAAGAACTACGAAAAAGTAAAGAAACTCTCAAGAAAACTATTTCTACACGCGGTTACAGTGTACTACTACCGTCAACGACAAATCAATTTCGAGAAATTATTGCAGCATTAAAGCAGCGCGGCGAGTTAACCGCCAGAATTTCGCAAGAATTTGTGCAAGAAATACTGCGCGATCGCCGTTGTATTTGTGGTACACAACTAGACGATGGAAGTGATGTGCATCAAAACGTCAGCAACTTGTTAAATCAAGCTGGTTCTTCTGCTGTCCAAGAAACTGTTATTCGGACAATCGCCCAAGTTGACGAAATTGACAAACAAGCAACTGCTTTTTGGGAAGATGTCGATCGCGAACAATTACGTATTAATCAATTAAGAGAAAGTATATCACAAATCGAAGCTGAGTTAGATAATATTCAAGAACGTTTGCGTAAAGATCCCAGCGAAGAAATTCGCAATTTGCAACTTCGATTGGATGATATTGATAGAAAAATAGCTGAATTAAACATTGAACGCGGTGAAAAGAATCAGCGTGTTGATAGTTTAAAAACTGAAGCTGCTGAATTAGATAAGCAAATTGCCAAACAAAAATTTAATGAGGAAAGACAAGCATTAGCACAAAGACGGATTGCTGCAACTTTAGATGCAATTGAACGATTAAACGAAGTTAAACAACGCCAAGAGAAGCAGTTTCGTTTGCAATTAGAAAAACGAATTCAAGAAATATTTAATGAAATTTCTATCACGCCCTATATTCCTAAAATTAGTAAAAAATACGAACTCACATTAATAGAAAATACTTCTGGTGTAGAAGCACCCGTTGCGGCTTCTACAGGTGAAAATCAAATACTGAGCTTATCATTTATTGGTAGCATCATCGACAAAGTGCGCGAGTGGAGTGAAAGAAAAATGTTGATGGTAGCTGATGGTAGCACATTTCCCATAGTGATGGACTCGCCGTTTGGAAGTTTAGATGAAACTTATCGGCGACAAATTGCCAAGATTATTCCCCAATTAGCTAATCAGTTGATTGTATTAGTGAGTAATACCCAGTGGCGCGGAGAAGTAGAAGCAGAAATGACTTCAAGAATCGGTAGGGAATATGTTCTAACTTACTATTCTTCTAAACCAGATTGCGAAGAGGATGCGATTGAAATTGTAGGACAAGAGTATCCTTTAGTTAGACAAAGTCCTAATGAGTTTGAGTATACTGAAATTCTTGAGGTAAATCGCAACGGTTGAAGGTAAACACAGTGCTACAAATTATTAAAAAGCTTTAAGAAAATGGTAGAAACTGGCAGAATTAGAGTAGCAAAAGACAAAGCTGACTTAGTTAAATCTTTAATTTCAACTGACGGTGCAACAGGTCCTTTTCAAACCTTTGCAGATGCGATCGCCTTTGCTGCTGCTTTGGGTGCAAAGCACAATAGACGAGTACCTTTAGGAGAAATTTCAAAAAGAGAACCTTCTCCTATTAGATTAGAGTACTTTGCATCAATGGGACATGACTGCGTAATTAAGTTATTAGCAATTACGGAAACAAAAGACATTAAAATTCTATCGCTTACTGAGGAATCCGAAGCTAAACGTAACCTTATCTTTGAAGAATATGCCAATGGCGGACTAGAAATACTGCAAAATGAGTTACGTGGAGCAGTAGACTATTCTGAGCGAATTTTATTAATGCTTTGTCCTGAACGCGAACAGCAAGAACAGCAAAATGAAGAGTTTGATTTAAGTAAATTTCTATCTTGAACTAATCAGTAAAATAATATCATCTCCGGTTAAATAACCTTGCTTTGTAGTTAGTGACTAGTGACTAGCTACCATTTTTGGTAACACTAATCAACCGGAATTGCTATCATTGTTTGCTGCAGAAACTTCGTATTTATTGTTAATGAATTAAATCTATATAGTTCAAAATCACTCTCAATGTATGAATTACAACATAGGTGGTAATCCTATTGCTTTTGGTTCCACAAGCTGACCATCAAAGCCGATCGCCTGTTTTTCAATAGTTCTTGCATCTGCTACAGCCTTACGGAGTTCGGCGCGTTCCATTGGTTCTTGGATTCCGCCGAGAATGTAAATGAGTAGCTTTGCTGCTAAATCGCGCCCTGCAACTTGTACGCGCTTTTTGTTTGGGTCGTATAAGATACCGTACCAAAGCGATCGCGGATATTCCATGCTACTAAAACCACCTTCTAAGTCAAACTTGTGGAGTTTCTTAAAGATGTCTTTGAGTGAGAAACCTTTTTTGAAGACTAAAATTCCTAAAGCTTGCGCTAAAGCAACTTGTCCAACAGGGCGAAAAAGCATATTTCCTTCACCGCCATCCTTCTCGAAACTAAAGCGTCGGAGTAACGGTGTTTCTTCCGCTTCGAGTACCCGATAACTTGGTAGAGTCGCTAAATAATCAAATAACTGCTGAAATTCTACGATTCCCGCCTCTAGTTCTCGATCGTTTGGGCGTATCGGAATCAAACCTTTATCTAATGGTTTCCAGTGTAAGAACTTTTGTCCGAGATATCGCTCTGACATCTCTTTAAGTGCTTGCAGTGTTGTTAAAACCGTAGATTTAGTAGCAACTGTAGCGCTATTCCAATTAACGCGCGGCTTTCGCGTGCTTCTTTGTTCTAGAAGTGGATGCGTCGTCGCAATTTTTCTCGCCACGATCGCAAATCCATCATCCTCATTCAACTGCGCTAATTGACCTTTCGTCAAAGGTACAGCCATTAAGTTGACATGAACAAAAATTGATCTTACCCGTCGTCGTGCTTGTTCGCGAGTTTCACCTTTCTCGACTGCACAGATAAACTCAATTCCTATTTTTTCTTGAGGTAAACTTTCTAAATAATCAACATTTACGTGATAATGCTCGATCAAGTCATTTAAAGTAATGACACTACCATCAGGAGTCTTGTCTTTGCGATAACGCTGAAGTTGATGCGTCTCAAGTAATTCCATCAACCCTTGTACTCCCATCAAGCGGTGTTGACCATCAAGTGCATAAATTGTAGCTTCAGGTGCAATATTGAGTAACCCAATACCTTCACGGTCTAAAGGCGTAAAATCGATAGTAGACTTTGTAGCGCATCCTTCACTATCCCATTCTGTTGCTTTAGGATTATCTACCCACGGTTGATGAATGACAACAAGCACTGGTGGAAACTTATGATTTTTCCATGCTGCTAAGTATTGTACCAGAGGTATTTGCCGCGACCAATCAAGCGGGCGTTGTTGAATTTCTGCGATTGTATCCGCATCGACTTCTACATTATCTGTTGCAGGATTATGCTTAGGCTGAAGCAGCGGTAAACATGATGCAAAGCGCACTTGTTGCGCAAACCACTCCAAGGTAACAGAGCCTAAGTAAGCTTGAGTACCACCCATCGTTGTTGTTTGCACGAGAATTCGAGCTTCTAAATATGGTGCTAACAACGAAGCCAATTCCTCTGGTTTGTTGTCCTTGCGATATTTACCAGTAGTATCAGCTACTCTCTTATTCATAAATTTCTCAACTGAAGTTCTTACAAAGCTTAAGCTGTTAAGAAATTGAGCGCTAAAAGTTTTTAAAAACCTTTAAACTTGACAATACAGGGTTGCCCTTCACAAGAGTCGTTATATAGATGCGTAGTTTCGACTTGTGTAACCACACAACGGCATAAGTTTCAGAAGAGAAGGATAAAATGTCTACAGCACAACAGCAACACAACCAAGGCGAGCAGGCACGTACTGTAGCAGATTTAGTTGCAGATATTCAAGCTCTTACCACTGAAATTCAAGAACTATACTGTTTAGACGAAATACCTTGGTGTGTAGGCTACAGTGGCGGAAAAGATAGCACCGCAACTTTGCAACTTGTGTGGAATGCGATCGCATCGCTCCCACCCGAAAAGCGTACTAAAACAATCCACGTCATCACGACGGATACATTAGTAGAAAATCCGATTGTTTCTGCTTGGGTGCGTAACTCGCTCCAACAGATGAAGCTTGAGGCTGAAGCGCAAAAATTACCATTTCAACCGCATCTCTTACAGCCAGAGGCTAAGGAAACATTTTGGGTAGGTTTAATCGGTAAAGGTTATCCAGCACCTAGAGGAAAATTTCGCTGGTGTACCGAGCGTCTTAAGATTAATCCATCAAACCGTTTTATTCGTGATGTGATCAGAACAAACGGTGAAACCATTCTTGTTTTAGGTACTCGCAAAGCTGAAAGCACAAAGCGTGCAAACAGAATGAAGAAGATGGAAGCTAAGCGGGTCAGAGATCGCCTCAGCCCAAACATGAATTTACCAAACTCGTTAGTTTATAGCCCCATCGAAGACTGGCGCAACGATGAAGTATGGCTTTATCTGATGCAGTGGGAGAATCCTTGGCGATATAGCAACAAAGATTTATTCTCAATGTATCGCGGTGCTACGGCTGATAATGAATGTCCCTTAGTGGTTGATACATCGACTCCTAGTTGTGGAAGTTCTCGTTTTGGTTGCTGGGTTTGCACACTGGTTAGCCAAGATAAATCACTAACAGCCATGATCCAGAATGATGATGAGAAAGAATGGATGCAACCACTACTTGATTTCCGTATGGAATTAGATGCAGAAGAAAATCGTGAAAGACGCGATTTTAGGCGGAGGAATGGTAACGTACAACTTTACGAACGCAACCTAGATGGCGATATCTCTGTTGAACCAATTCCAGGTCCTTATGTTAAAGAAGCAAGAGAATATTGGCTTAGAAGACTCCTGACAATTCAAACACAAATTCAACGTACCGCGCCAGCAGAAATGCGCGAGCTTACCCTAATCACTCTAGAAGAGTTAAGCGAAATCCGCCGTATCTGGTTAGAAGAAAATCACGAGTTTGACGACAGTTTACCGCGAATTTATCAAGAAGTTACAGGCGAACCTTTTCGCGATCCACGCCCAGGAAGCGATCGCACTTTGCTCGGTAGCGACGAATGGGCTGTACTCGAAGAAATCTGTGATGATGACGCAATGCATCTCGAATTAATGGCAAAGTTACTCGATACCGAACGACAATATCGCACCATGGCGCGTCGTAATGGCATTTTTGAGGCGTTAGAAAAGTGCTTTGAAACAAGTTCGCGTTCCAAAGAAGAAGCGATCGCTAATGCACATTACAAAAGAGACTTGAAAAATGCTGCTGAGCAAGGCAACGTTGAAACTGTCAAGCAGTTAACATGGGCAAGCCTAAAGTTTCAAGCTACATCCATAGATGACAATAGCTTAAGTGATTAGAATCACTGCCCATTTTAATGAGTTTGATACAGTTCAGATAGGGCTGAACTGTATTCGACTGCTAAAAAAGTTGTTAGCTGCTATTTACCAAAGAGCGCGAACACCCTCACCCGCAGGTTGCTCCACTCCAGTAGTGTCGTCGTTATCGTTGTCCGTGTCTGTAGGTGCTCCGACTCCTGGTGTAGTAGTATCTTCTGGTGTGGTAGTTGCATCCGGTGTCGTTGTCGCAGGAGCTGTGGGATCGGTTGGCGTACCTAATCCTGGGGTAGTTGCATCTGGTGTTGTTCCAGGAGCTGTGGGATCGGTTGGTTGTCCTAATCCTGGGGTAGTTGCATCTGGTGTTGTTCCAGGAGCTGTAGGATCAGTTGGTTGTCCTACTCCTGGCGCAGTCGGATCAGTTGGTTGTCCTACTCCTGGGGTAGTTTGAGCAAGGATTTGATTAGAGCTACCAAGTTTGGCGTTGGAATTAATTTGCGTTAAAGCTGGAAGAGTCACAAGAGTCGCAGCACCAGCAAATCCCAATAGACTTGTCAGCTTGAGAAGCATTTGGCGTTTCCGTGCTTGCATTAATTTCTCCTCAAAATACACACTAAGAACAAGACGAACTAAAAGGTAAATATCAGTTTCGTCTATAGTTGGTTCCTGAATGTCAAACCAGGAATTTTTACTCAGTTTAGAGATGTGTGCTGGAGATTTTCTCTTCCTTGAGTCGTAGTTTGTTCTTTTGATACGTTTTGTTTATCAATGCTAACCCGCGTGTAGCTATGTTAATGTTTGACCTGCAAATCTTTATTTGAATACTCAGTGCTAGTATTTTTTTATACAGCACAGGCGAGCGCGATTTGTGTCATTTTTGAGTTATTCCACAACTGTGACAGGAGTTCCTAGACTGACTTGACTAAACAACTCTTCGACGTCTTTGTTGTACATCCGAATACAGCCATGCGAAGCTGCTGTACCTACTGTTTCAGCATTAGGAGTACCATGAAAACCAATTGAATTTCTGCCATCACTCCAGAAGCCAATCCAATACGAACCTAGTGGATTTTCGGGGTGTCCTCCTGGAACTGTCTCATCTGTCAACGGACTAATCCAAGTAGGATTTTTTAACATTTGACCTACGCGAAAATTACCAGTCGGAGTTTCCCAACCAGGACGCCCTACTGCGATCGGATAACTTTTTATCACTGTCTCTCCCTGATACAGAGTGACTTTGCGACTGTTTAGCTGAATCTTTAATCTCAAAGGCTCAGCGACTTTGTTAGGTGTATTGTTAGCAGGAGCTTGAGGCATAACCGATTGTGTCACAACCGGTGGCGATTCTGATAAATTTTGCTGATGAGCAAACTGGTGAGCGATTACATTGGCAGCTACTACTACGCCAGCTAGGGCAAACAATTGCTTGATCATCTGTAAAATCTAGCGTATGGGTAAAGAATACTATTTTACATACAAAGCTGTAAAGCATCCTTCCGAAGTCAGAAAATATAAAATTTATCCAATCAACTATTTGCTAAAATTACTTTTGCTCATTGCTTAGAAAATAATAACTTCATATTTTTTATTTATTATATAGTCACTTTATTTGAGTTATGAAAATCTTTTTTAAAGAACTAAAGAGAGATGAAAAAGATCGCTGTATTGTCTGGAGTTTTTTCCATTACATCAATAACATGAAGTAGAGATAATGAATAGAAATGTTTGTAAATAATCCTAAAAGTTTATTCTAAAAATTAAGTATTTATAGCATTTGTAATTGTTTAGCATAGATAAACACAGTGATATTTCTTGAACTCGTACTACAAAATTTTGGTCCTTATCTAGGGCGACAAGTGATTAATTTACGCCCTCAAGCAAACGAAGATTGCCCGATTATTTTATTGGGTGGCATGAATGGTGGAGGAAAAACCACACTTATGGATGCGATTCGTCTTGCTTTGTATGGTCATCGTGCTCAATGTTCTACGCGTGGTAACTTAAGTTATTCTGACTTTTTAACACAATCGGTAAACCGATATACTTCTATGGGCGAACCAACTTCGATTGAGTTAGCGTTTGAGAATATTTTAGATAATGTACAAGTCGAGTTTCGGATTAAACGAAGTTGGACTAAAAACCCTCGTAATGGTAAAGATACTTTAGGTATTTTAGTTGATGATTGGCCTGATAATGCTCTGGCTCAAATTTGGGATGAACGGATCGAAGATTTACTACCTTTAGGAATTTCAAACCTATTTTTGTTTGATGGCGAACAAGTTCGAGAATTAGCAGAACAAGAGGCTCCTACCCCAATTGTAGTTGAAGCAATTCGTTCGTTACTTGGTTTAGAATTAGCTGAACGTTTAGCAACAGACATAGAAATTTTAGTTAATCGTCGGCGTAAAATTATTGCAGATAGTCAAGCACTCGTAACTCTAGAAGATATTGAGCAAAAACTGAGTCATCAGCAAAAAGAATATCAAAGTGCAAAAGCATATTTAGCAACAATTCAAGATCAATTAACTTACGCTCAAAAACACCAGCAAGAAACTTCAGATAAGTTCGTTTTAGAAGGTGGTAAGATTGCGGCTGAACGCAGTCAACTAGAAATTCAGCTACGTTACGAGCAGGAAGCAGTTACACAAAAGCGTGATGTGCTTACGGAATTAGCTAGTGGTACTTTACCTCTAAATTTGATTTCACCTTTATTGATTCAAGCTCATAATCAAGCACAACAAGAAGATCAACAACAACAAGCGCAGATTACTATAAATATCTTATCTGAGCAAGAACAAAAGTTTTTGAAATATGTTGCTGCTTTAAAATTAGAGCAGGAGCAAATAGAAAAAATTAAATTGTTTTTTTACCAAGAAAATGAGGATTTAAAACAAAATATTTGCTTAGAAGAATTATGGTTACTAGCGGAGCAAGAAAGTGTTTATCAACTCCAGGAAATACTCAATAATTTACCAATTTTACAAACTTTAGCAGAAAAGCAACTGAATGAATTAAAAAAACAAGAAGATAATTTAACAGCAATAGAAAGACGAATAGCTGTAGCACCAGCACCAGAAGTTTACGAACAACTAGGAGATGCAGTTAAATTAGCTCAAATTGAACTTGCTAATGCGAAAGCCGCTTATGAGACAGCAAGAAAGCGTTGTGATGAGTTGGCAATAGATATAGAAAAGACGAAAAAAGAGTTAGCGCAATATAGCGAAGAAAATATTGATAGAAAAAATGACGAACATATAATTACTGCATCAACTAAAGTACAGGCAACACTAAAACTATTTCGAGAAAAACTTACATTACGTAAACTAAATCAATTAGAATCGGTAATTACAGAATGTTTTTTATACTTGCTGCATAAGTCAGATTTAGTTCATCGCGTTGCAATCGATTTGGATACTTTTAGTCTTTCACTTTATGATTTTCAAGGGCAATTAGTACCAAAACATCGCCTTTCCGCAGGAGAAAAGCAATTACTTGCGATCGCCTTATTATGGGGACTCGCACGAGTTTCAAGGCGTAACCTCCCTATTGCTATTGATACACCACTAGGGCGGCTTGATTCTTCGCACCGCAATAACTTAGTCGAACGCTACTTTCCTTCAGCTAGTCACCAAGTTATGCTATTTTCCACAGACACTGAAATTGGTAAAAATGAAGTTGAACAACTCCGCAGTAACAATGCGATCGCCCGCGAATATCTTCTAAAGTACGATCCAGTAAAACGCTGTACCACAATCGAGCCAGGTTATTTTTGGTAACTAGTGATGAGTGACTAGTGGTGAGTAGCTAGTGAGAGTGTGGGAGAGTAGGAGTGTGGAAGTGTGGGAGTAGAGGTAATAGAGTTTTGAGTTTTGTTAGCGTAGCGGTGCGTTAGCACGTTTTGAATTATGAGTTATGAGAAGACTTTGATGGCATTCTTAACTCAACACTCAACATTCTTAATGAGTAACTCTCTTAGTCTCCCTACTACCCGCCTACCCAACTACCCAATCACTCCTCGTATGGAACCACCACTTGAGCGCATTCATCTATCACAAACTGCAAAAGAGCAGTTAATCAAACTCAAACGAACTACTAAGATAGACCAATGGAATATCTTGTGTCGCTGGGCATTTTGTCGATCGCTTGCGGAACCTACAAATCCCTCCCCTGTTCCAATTCCTGCTGATAGTAACGTAGAAATGACGTGGCGCGTGTTTGGTGGAGAACTATCAGATGTGCTGGCGATCGCATTAAAACAGCGCTGCTATAACGATGGTTTGGGTACTGACAAAGAAACGCTAGCAACACAGTTTCGCCTCCACTTACATCGCGGGATTGCTTATCTTGCTGGCGATCCGAATATTAAGAAGATTGAGGATTTAATTAAATTAGCGATCAAAAATTAAAATTGGTAACTGGTAATCGGTAATAACTAATTGCTATTTGTCTTGAGTCTTACTGAATAATTAAGATTAACAATACTAAAGCCAATTATGACAGAAGCTCTAGAAATTGAACGTCATAGAGCCGCGATCGCGCGTACTGATTTATCACGTCCGGTGCGATTAGCCATAGAATGGGCAATCATAAACAACGATACCACGATCTTTGACTACGGTTGCGGCTATGGTGGTGATGTCGAACGCTTAGCGGCGCGGAATTACACCTGTGCAGGCTGGGACCCTTACTACCGTCCTAATACGCCGCATACTTCGGCAGATATTGTTAATTTGGGCTATGTTCTCAACGTCATTGAAGATCCCGAAGAACGCCGCGCAGCGCTGTGTCAAGCTTGGAACTTGACACAAAAAGTTTTAATTGTCGCTGCCCAAGTTTTGATTCATGACCGCAGCAATGCCAAAATAGCTTATGGCGATGGGATTGTAACTCGACGCAATACGTTTCAGAAATATTACGAGCAAGAAGAATTAAAATTATACATTGATGAAGTCTTGCAAGTTGATGCTGTCCCTGTCGCATTAGGAATTTACTTCGTCTTTCGCGATGAAACTGAAAAAGAAAGCTTTCGGGCTTTGCGTTTTCGTTCGCGGAGTTTAACACCGCGCGTCCGTACTCCAAGTAAACGCTTTGAAGATTATCAAGAACTCCTAACGCCACTGATTGATTTTGTTACCGAACGGGGTAGATTACCTGTTAAGGGTGAACTAGCGGAAACTTCGCGTCTTGGCGGTTCCCGTCACGATGCGAAAGTTTCCAAGACAGGTGCGCAAACCGAAATTCTACTCGAATTTGGGACTTTTCGCCGTGCCTATAATGTGATTTTGCAAGCGACTGATGAAGCTGAGTGGGATGCGATCGCCTATCGTCGTTCGTTGGATATTTTGGTGTATCTTGCCTTAACGCAGTTTGGTAAACGTCCTAGCTTCAATCAACTCGCCTCAGAACTCCGTCAAGATATCAAAGCCTTTTTCGGTACGTATCAAGAAGCTTGCCAAGTTGCCGATAAAATGCTGTTTAGCTTAGGAAAACCTGGTGTTGTTGCCCAAACCTGCAAACAAAGTAAAATTGGCAAACACTTACCAACAGCGCTGTACGTCCATGTTTCGGCGTTACCCGAACTCGATCCTTTACTGCGTATTTATGAAGGTTGCGCTAGCCGCACGATTGGACGTATGGATAACGCAACATTAGTTAAATTTTACACTGATAAACCTAAAATATCGTATCTTTTTTATCCAAATTTTGACACTGAGGCTCATCCTGCATTACATACAAGTATGCAAATTGACTTACAGAACCTTGGTGTGGTTTATCGCGAATATGACAATGTGGCGAACCCGCCAATTCTGCATCGCAAAGAAACTTTTGTGACACCAAGTTATCCGCTGTACGAACGGTTTGCTAAATTGACACGGCGCGAAGAGAAATTAGGGTTACTCAAGAATACGCGCACCATTGGAACGCGCGACGGTTGGCAAAAATGGTTAGAGGAAAACGGTGTGGAGATTAAAGGCGATCGCATCGTTTCTAAATGATGTATGGAGTTTACTCGTTAACAGCTAAAACGCTAATCACTCCTCAAATCGTTCGACTTGTAGGGTAAACCCTGGTAGCACATCTTCACCCGACAGTTGCGTAGGCAGCGATCGCGTTTCTTTAACTTGTCCTAATCGATAAATTTCTACTTGTTGATCTTGGGGATTAAATAGCCAACCTAGGCGTACACCGCTATCAAGGTATTCTTGCATCTTAGCCTGAAGCATTTCCAGTGAATCTGTTGGAGAACGCAATTCTAATACAAAATCTGGTGCAATTGGCGGAAATTTTTGCCGTTGTTGTGGCGTGAGTGCTTGCCAGCGAGACAACTCGATCCATGCTGCGTCAGGAGAGCGATCGCCGCCACTAGGTAGCTTAAAAATTGTTGAAGAACTAAAAACTTTTCCAAGTTGCGTTTGACGATTCCAAATTGCCAAATCAGTACCAAGTTCGAGTTCGCGGTTGCCACTGTTGCCGCCCACAGGTGGCATGATAATTAAACCTCCATCGGCATTGCGTTCGACTCGAATCTCTGGATTCGAGATGCATAATTGATAAAACTGTTCATCAGTCAAATGAACTGATTGCAGGTTCAGAGTAAGAGGCAGAGTGAGCATAGAAGTCATCTTGCTGATCTGCAACTATTTGCGGTAAAGTCGTGTATTTGAATTTAGCATATCGCGTCTGTACTTGAGATTAAGGACTTTTTGTGCAGAGAAGCAATTTCATTCCAAATAGTGAAATTAGTTAAACTACTTGCGATAACATTTGTTCTCAATCCAAAATCCGAAGTTTATAGAAGGTGGAAAGAGTGGCTTATCGATCGCTGCTGCAAGTCTTTCAAAGCCGCAAGATGGTGGCTTTACTGTTACTGGGGGTTTCATCGGGTTTGCCGTTGTTACTCACAAGTAAAACACTGCAAGCTTGGATGACTGTCGAAGGAGTCGATTTAACATCGATTGGGTTGTTTAGTTTAGTAACTTTACCGTATTCTCTCAAATTTCTCTGGGCACCCATATTAGATCGCTTTGCCTTACCTTTTCTAGGGCGACGGCGCGGATGGTTAATTGTATTGCAAATTGGATTGATTTTAGCGATCGCATTTATGGGGTTTCAACAACCCGCACAAGCATTACAACTACTAGCAATCAATGCCTTATTTGTGGCTTTTTTTAGTGCAACGCAAGATATTGCTGGTGATGCTTACCGCGCAGATGTGCTAGCAGAAAAAGAAATGGGTGCGGGTGCAGCGGTTTTTGTTCTCGGTTATCGCGTTGCGTTACTCATTACAGGTTCTTTAGCCCTCATTTTGGCAGATCGTATTTCATGGACGAGTGTTTACCTGATCATGGCATCAGTGATGATTATCGGTCTCATTGGTACCTTGATTGCACCTGAACCACAAGGACATGTTCAACTACCTGCCTCATTATCTGATGCTGTACTATTACCTTTTGGTGAATTTTTTCAACGTTTAGGCACACTGACAGGATTCTTTATCTTGTGTTTCATTGTTCTGTATAAATTCGGTGATGCTTTAGTCAACAATATGTCTACACCCTTTTTATTACAAATAGGGTTCACGCAAACTGACATTGGTGCGATTCAAGGAGGGATGGGGTTAATTGCCACAATTGTTGGAGCACTTGCAGGAGGTGCAATTTTAAGTAAAATCGGCATTAATCGCTCATTGTGGGTTTTTGGGGGCTTGCAAGCTATTAGTAACCTGGCGTATTTGATGCAAGCGCAACTAGGAAGAAATTATCCATTTATGGTGCTAACGATTAATATTGAGAACTTTTGTGCAGGCTTAGGTACTGCTGCTTTTGTTGCTTTCTTGATGAGTCTGTGTAACCAAAGATTCTCAGCAACGCAATATGCATTGCTCTCTAGCCTAATGGCTGTCAGTCGTGATATTCTCGTTGCTCCCGCTGGTGCCTTAGCACAAGCAACCGGATGGTCTTTCTTCTTTATGATTAGTATTGTTGCTGCCATACCAGGATTGTTACTACTTCCCGTCTTTGCACCGTGGAACCCAAAACCTATAGCTATACCTAAACCAGGCGCAGGAGACTAACTCAATAATTCAGTTGTAGGATGGAAGAAGAAACATATAATGACTAACTGCGACAAAAGTCACCACTACGCGGAGTTACGAATTATAAATAGGGTTAACTCAATTTGAAATATGAAGATCTTACGTGAATATATTGCTCCAGTCATTGCAGTAATAGGATTTTTGATTGCCCTTGCCGCAGTTAGCGCCCGTATTTTTTTACCCAGCGACATGGCTGCACCTGCACCAATTGAGGAACCGACAGCGATACCTAAACAAGCACAGTTATTGACAATTGATAGTACAGTCGCCCAAAATCCCCTGCAACACATCCCAACTTCCAGTGTCTGAACTTATACCTGGATATACAATTCGTACTGGCGGTGTCGATCGGGCGTTGTTACTAAAATTCATGCAACGTACCTACAAGGAACTTTTTCCCGAACAGGATTTCTCACACCTAGCCCGCACTGTTGAACAATACTACTCAAAAGAAACCCCCTTATGGTGGGTAGATTTGGCAAATCAACAAGAAAATTACCCCTCACCCCTCACTCCTCGCCCCTCGCCCCTCACAGTGGCGTGTCTTTGGGCGGGAAATGCTATCGATCAAGTTCAAGGCGATCGCTATACGCACATTTTTCTGCTTTACGTCGAACCTGAACATCGACGCAGAGGAATTGCTACTGCTTTGATGCACTATGCTGAAAACTGGGCAAAAAAAAGAGGCGATCGCCAAATTGGTTTACAAGTCTTTCAAAACAACCAATCAGCATTGAATCTTTACAACCAGATAGGCTACCAATCTACATCAATTTGGATGGTTAAAACGCTTGCTCCTTGAATATTCATAGCCGCGTAAAATAAGTAAGGCGGTTTTCACTGCAATTCGTAATCTTTCGGATTGATCAAGGATGAGTCAGAGCACTTAGTCATAAGTAGCACTTTTCTACTGACGATTAAGGCTATTGGCTTTGGTTCAATTGCTAAATGCTAACTGCTAAGAGCTAACAGCTTTTTGATTACCGTTTACCATCAGTAAGAAACCCTGCGCTTAACAACTATACACACTAAATACCCTGTTAGATTGGCGGTAGGATACGATACTGTATCAGTATGTACGATGAAGATGACATAAACAGTGTGCTCGACCAGGAGATTGAGCTAGATAGTCCTTTAGACCATCTAGAATCCTTTACTGCTGAGTCAGAGACGCCAACACCTGATCCAGAAGCAATGCTGGCGCTATTAGATCATCCGCAAACACAGCAACGGATGTTAGCGGCGCGTGCTTTTTCAGATATAGAAGATCGCCGCGCTATTCCGCATTTGATTCGCTTACTGCAAGATCCTTGCCCGTTGGTGCGAGTCAGTGCAGCCTATGGTATTGGGCGTAACCCCAGCCCTGATGCTGTTGAACCACTCATTGCCCAACTCAACCGCGATTGGAATGGTTATGTGCGTAAAGGTGTTGTTTGGGCTTTGGGAAATTGCCGCGATCGCCGTACTTTAGTACCTCTTGCGGATGCTTTACGAACGGATATTTCTGCGGTTAGGCTGTGGGCAGCAAGTGCTTTAGCCCAAATGCCACAAGTAGGTTACGATGCTGTTGTTGGCGCAATGCCGCCTTTAATTGAGGCACTGGTACAAGATCCTGTAGCTGCTGTTCGCAGTAATTGTGCATGGGCGATCGGACAACTCTGCCGTGAATTGCCTTCTAATGTTGTCTATGCAACCGCAGTTGATGCTTTGATTCAAGCTTTTGCTGAAGACGAAGATTTAGGAGTGCGGGAAGACGCTAAAGCTTCTTTATTAGGAGTGGGCGATCCGCGCGGACTACAACTCATTGAAACACTAGAACAAGAGGGATGGTTTTAATGAGGGGCAAAGCACTACTTTGCCATGTACTAATTAGACTAAGTGAAATTCTTGTAGTGCGGGAATAAAGTTTTTGTTTTCGTGACTAGGGCGACTAAGTTTAATTAGGGCAAAACGCTGCAAAGGAGTTAGCGATCGCCATTGTTGCAATGTAATTGTTACACCAATTTCTTGGGCTTTTAGTTGTAAGTCGCTAGGTATCGCTGTATCGTTTAACCATGCTGGATGCGATTCTATGGGAAGTTCCCCTGCGGTAACACCTGTATGCTGCTTGACTAACTGCTGTAAAAACTCTCGGTAAGCAGCTATTTCTTCATTGCTACAAGGTTTTTCGACTAGCGCTTGACGTTCAGCCGCACTAAATTGAGTCCAATGTGATAACTTTAATTTCACACCACACGTATCTAATTTGTAGCGTACTTGCATCGGAATACATCGCAAACTCTCGACAAAATCAGCCTCAAATTGAAAAAAATCATTCACAGTCATTGATTAATTAAAGTTGGATTAATTGCAGCTATGAAGATCTCGCTTTTATACTAAGCTATAAGCTATCTTTTTACTGTGATATTGTAAATAAAGTTTATTCTAACCCAATTACCTATTACCTATTACCATGCTACCGTATATCATGGCTGACCTAAAATTTCTCTAAACCTAGTTAATGTGGTAGCCGAGGTTTGGCATTACGGATGATCCAATAGCTAATTGATAAACCTAAAATAGCGAGCGCCAGACCAATTAAATCAATTCCTCCAGTTTTTTGGAGGTCAAGAATAATAAATTTTCTAGCAACAGCGATTAATGAAGTGACAATCACTAATTCAACTTGAATAACGTGCTTTCGCAAGTATGCTGTAATATTTTCTAAAAGTTCTAAAGCAATTAAAATATTTAAAAACAAACCAAATACTTCAAACAAAGTTTTTGTGAAAAAGCCTACAGGTGCCCTAAAAATATCTTGAATCAAAATCACAAACAGATCGTAAACAGCAACAAGAATAACAATTACCATTAATATAGATAGCAACTTAGATACTAGTGTTTCAATACCACTAATTACTTGCAAGAAGTTGCTGTCGCTTAATCCTACTGTGATGCGCCGTGAGAACTTTCTTAACCAAGACATCTTGAGAGAACAGATAAAAGCATATGCACAGAGAATACTTGATTAGGAGACCTAAAACAATACTGTGCCAATTACTCTACAGCAGTGATGTCTAAGTAGCGCGATCGCTGTGTTTGAATTAATGATAACTCTGTTGTTAACAGAAAACTCACAAAACTCGCAATGACAATCACAGGTAACATTGCGGTATCAGATAACACGCTAAGAATCACACTCGTACTAATTGGTGTTTTAGTCACTGCAACATTTACAGCAGCCATCAGACAAACCATACCAATCGTTGGGTGAATCTGGGGAAATGCTAGAGCGATCGCCAATCCAATTGCTGCACCAATATAAAACAAAGGAAAAATAAACCCGCCGCGAAAACCAGAATGAATAGTACAACTGATTGCTAACATTTTCGCTGCGGCGATCGCCAGTAACATTGTTACGCCAAAAGTTGCCCCTGTTTCAACAATTGTTTCTATTTCTTTTTCACCAAAAAACAGTGTTTGGGGCAAAAAATAAGCAATTATCCCAATTGACAAACCACCCAAAGTAGCAAGGAGAATTCTACGATGCGCGATATACTCACTCAAATGACCGATAACACGAAATAGCAAAACGAATATAAAAGCAATAAAAGCACCAATTCCACCAAGTAATGCACCTTCAGCCAAATTTATTAATGAAAGTTTGGGAATTGCTGTAAAGTGATATATACCACCGATTGTTAACCCAGTATTGAGGCGAAAAACACAAAAGCTCAAAATTGCCGAAAGTACCGCCGGAATCAGTGCTTCATAATATTCTAAACCGCGACGATGGGGAATTTCTAACGCAAATAATGCTCCCCCCAAAGGCGCACCAAAAAAAGCACCTAATGCTGCACTCATTCCACAAAAAGTCATGACGCGAATACTTCTCGCTGTTAGTTTGAGTTTTTGTCCTAGCCAACCGCCAAAGCTACCATTAACTTGAACCAAAGGTGCTTCAGGACCTGCACTACCACCAAATGCGATAGAAAATAAAGAGGCAATAATCATCGCTGGTGTTTGATGAATTGTAATGTGTCCTGGATCGTGTACTTTGTCAACAACAAATGCCACTTCACCAGGAAGTCCCATAAAGTACAAAGTCAAACCAACAAGCAAGCCACCAACAGTAGTCGCAATCCAAACATAGTTCTTGGCTAAAAACTCACTAGCAAAGTTTGATTTCAGAAATTCGGGAATACTTTGCCAGACAACATCTATACTGACTTCTAACGTATAGTAATAGACTGTTGCTACTAACCCACCAGCAATACCGATAATAGCTGCAAGCAAAATAAGTTGCTGATAACTAAGTTCATCATGGCTACGGCTTGCTGTATCAGAATTATTTGCGATCGCACTTTGGCTAGAAGCAGATGATGACATAAAATACTTTAAATATAAAACTCAATATTCATGCTCTCAGACAAAAGCTTGAGCATCGGGTACAAAATTTTTATTCTTTTTTATAAACCTATTTGGTATCCAGTAGAATTTTTGTAGATATTGTTACCAAAAACGATCGCCTTAAATTTTTTTGCAGTTAAGTTTAAGAGAAGTAATTGTACTTAAATGCCTTTAAATCAATCGAATGATGGGGTAATCAGCAAGAGAAAAGTGATAATACATTAATAAATAAATGCAAATTCTATGAGTGATTAAATTGTGTCTGTGAATGTGCCTACTGAAATGGATGCTACCTTTCGCATCTCACCAATCATTCGGATTACGCTATTGAGTTTGTACGTTGCTTTGACAGTACCCTTGCCTTTTTTGTCACAAGTTACTGCTGCGCCTGTTCCCCCAACCTTACTGTGGATAGGAATCGGTATTGGGGCGATCGCACTCTACGCCGCATTATGTGAAAGAGTCATCGTAGACGAACAACAAATTCAAGTCACGTATCCGAGTTGGGTTCCTCAGTTTTTTCGTAAAGGTTGGGTGTTACCTTGGTCTGAAGTCAAAGACTTAAAACCACGTACAACAGGTCAAGGTGGCTTAGTATACTATTTTTTAAGTCAAGAAGGTAAAGGATACTTGTTACCAATGCGAGTAGCAGGTTTTACTAGATTAGTAGACTACGTACAAGCAAAGACAGGAATTGATACAACTGATGTTAAACCTTTAGCACAGCCTTGGATGTATTTAATTTTACTTGGGTTTACAATACTGCTGTTGTTGGTAGATATTTGGACAATTATTGCTGCGATCGCGCAAGGTAATTTAAGCTGATAGTTTATAACTGTTTACCTTGCTGCCAATCTTGTCCACCGATTAATAGAGTGAGTTCTTCGTTGATAATTGCGGGTAACTCTTTAACTGAGTAAGTATAAGTCAAATTTAGTAAGTTTTGAGCCGTTAATAAAATTGGGCTGCGATCAACCATTTTTGCCAGTTGAAACGGAGTGTAAGCCCCATTGTGTACCTCTACACTCGCGTCGCTAATCGCAATCTCTAGTGCTTCTTCTAGCCTTGGTTCCCATTCATCTTTCCTAACATAATAAGAAGTGTTGTTATCTTGGAGATTCAGCTTTTTAATTTCTATAATTGAGCCTCGAATAGAAGCAGCCCAAGAATTAGTCAAACGCTGCTCAATTTGATTTTTTATTAAATGAATCAGCATCCTGATTAAAAACGATTCAATCGCTCGTAGAATAGCTTTTCTATTCATACCATCTAATTCATCTACAAGCGCTAAAGCATCTACATAGCGTTGTTCCAGGATGCTGGCTTTTAAATCTGCTAGTTCTTGAAACATTAAATTCGCCTAAACACAAGTTATGACTTTTGTATATTTTAATGCTAGTATATAACGCTTCTAAATAGTTTGTGTATCTAACAACGTACTGGAAGAGTGGTTAATGGCAACAAACAAGTTTTCTATTCTTCTGTGAACAAAGATTCTATTAGTCATATCTAATCAAATTTCCGTACTTCAGTAATGACGGTACAAAATGCGATCGCCGCTCTCATAGAGAATATTGAATGATTACCTGAGATCTTGCACCCTGCACTATAAAGTGCGGGCTAACAGCCATCTGATGAATCAGACTGAATTAGTCTTTCAGCCTACTTTGAGTGGGCTTGAGCTATGAGCGTGGGAATTAATTCTCAGATTGGCTGTCGGGTTAACTGAGAATGGTGCAAGATCTCACAAAAGCTTCTTTGGGCTTATAAGGTATAGTTGATACCCTATAATTCTAGATAAGTTGACTTAGTTGGAGAAGTAGCAGTGATCAAAGTTAAACCTCAATTGGCGTTACTTCGTGCCATGCATGGCAAGATTAGTCAATCGGAATTATCTCGACAAACTGGCATCACGCAAAAGCAATTAAGTGCTTTAGAAGCAGGCAAAACGAAGGGAATCACCTTCGATATACTCATTAAGTTGTGTACGTTTTTCTCCTGTACTCCTAACGATTTGTTGAAGTTGGAAGCGGATTCGCCAACAGTAGAGGAACTGAAAAAAGCTGACGAAATCATTGCTCGTGGATTAAAGCGGGCTATGGAAGCGCAGCCGCGTCACTTTTCGGATATTTGGGCAGAGTTTGATGCGGTTCGATCAAGAATTGCCAATAATGCCTCAGTTTCTGATGAGTAGAAGACTGTGGTAGTACGTGACTAAAGTTGTTTTAGATACGTCTGTTTTCATTGCCGCGCTTTTAAGTAAAAGCCGAAACAGCACCCCTGTTTTGGTTCTTGATAAATGGCGCGATCGCTGTTTTACATTAATTATGGCTCCGCAGTTACTACGCGAGTTAGTAGTACAACTCATGCGCAAACAAGTTTCCCAAGCAGATATTGAAGATTTAGTCAGATTAATTGCAGAAATTGCACTTCATATTCCAGGAACTTATGCAGCAACTCGTTTAGATGATATCGATCCAGACGACAATATGTTTTTAGCAGCCGCTTATGAAGCAAAAGCTGATTATTTAGTCAGTTTGGATCGTCAGCACTTGCTACCCCTCAAGTACTACCACGGTACGCAAATCGTCACCCCAGCCCTATTCATTCGCGTACTTGACCATATATAACTAGTAATGAAATCTGATTTATAAAGTTCCATAAGTTTCATCCAGGGCATGATGAAATAATGGTATCTATTGTTAAGGTATAAATTGCGAGTGCCAACACAACTACAATTACAACAGGTCAGTTTATCAGCTTCAATTGGTTCACAGAATTTATTGCAAAATATTTCTTTTGAGATTGCGAAGGGCGATCGCATTGCAATTGTAGGTCCATCCGGTGCCGGAAAAACGTCTTTATTGCGACTATTAAACCGTTTAAGTGAACCCTCTACTGGTGTGATTTTGTTTGACAATCAAGATTATCGCCAAATTCCCGTACTTCAACTACGCCAAGAAATTGTGCTTGTACCGCAAGAGTCTAAGTTGTTGGGAATGACAGTACAAGATGCGATCGCCTATCCCCTGGTTTTACGCAAACTACCAAAACAACAAATTCAACAACGTGTCTCTTACTGGCTAGAAACACTACACATTCCTGTAGAGTGGTTAGAGCGCAATGAATTACAACTTTCTGTAGGACAACGACAACTAGTCGCGATCGCACGAGCTTTAGTTACTCAGCCGAAAATACTATTATTAGATGAACCAACATCTGCTTTAGATGCTGGCAGAGCTTCACACTTAGTAGAAGTACTAACCGATTTAGCCACAACTCACCAAACAACAATTTTAATGGTAAATCATCAGTTAGATATTGCAGAGTTATTGTGTACGCGAGTTCTGCATTTTCAACAAGGTAGATTAATTCAAAATGAACCCGCTTCCAGCATAAACTGGCACAAACTTAGAGAAAGCTTAATTCAAGCCGAAGCCAAAGCAGTAGCAGAGTGGGGTTAGTTTCCTGGCAATAAATTTCTGATAATTTGGGGAAGTTCCACAATTTGCTGCCAAAGTTGTTGTGGCTGAACGCCTAAGCCTATTTGTAAGATTAAAACAATTGCTGCAACTGTAAGAGCTGTACTAAGCGTTGTCTTGACTACTCTAATTAATGCAGTAAAGACTAACCAAGCCACAATCAAAGCTGCAATGAAAATAATTAAATCTATAGGCACAATCTTTGCCTCAAAAAGTTTAGACTTTATTTGATTTATTCTATTTTAGTTTTAGATAATTAAACTACGTAAAACTGGCAACATAGTTAAAGATAATCTCTACAATTCTATTCTCATTACACAATTGCTTGGGTAAATATCATGAACTCATCCATGCATTGGCAAAAACTATTATCTCGTAGTCGGTTATTGGCGGATTTAAACCTAGGCGATCCTGGACGTACGCCTTTTGAAAAAGACTTTGATAAAATCATTTTCTCTTCTTATTTTAGAAGATTGAAAGATAAAACACAAGTTTTTTCTCTTGTAGATAATGACTATATTCGCAGTCGATTAAGTCATAGTTTAGAAGCTTCATGTGTAGGTAGAACTCTGGGGACACTTGTCGGTCAAGAAATCGTTAAACGACACTCTCGTGAATTACAAGATTATACTGCTAGAGATTTTGGTGATATTATCGCTGCAGCTTGTTTAGCTCATGATATTGGCAATCCTCCTTTTGGACATGCAGGGGAAGATGCAATTCAGGAGTGGTTTAAATCTCCTAATGCTGCGGCAGTTTTATCATTACTAACTCCTGGACAACAAGCAGATTTTAAATATTTTGAAGGCAATGCTCAAGGCTTTAGAATTCTGACAAAATTAGACAAACCACAGCACCGCCAAGGCTTACAATTTACTTGTGCAACTTTAGCAACATTTACGAAATATCCGCGAGAAGCTGGAATTAATAGTAACTCTTTTAATAAATACAATAGTAATTCTGACAATAAAAGTACTAAAAAACATGGTTTTTTTCAAGAAGAAAAAGACATTTTTACTCAAATTGCTGAAGAAGTAGGTTTAATCCGCCGTCAAGAGAATTTAGCTTGGTGGTGTAGACATCCATTAGTGTTTCTGGTCGAAGCAGCAGATGATATCTGTTACCATATTGTAGATTTAGAAGATGGCTTTTCGATGGGTTACATTGACTATACAGAGGCTAAAATGTGGCTCAGTGAAATTTTAATAGGAGAAAAAATAGATCATTTAGACGATAACAAAGAACATATTAAGTATTTACGAGCTAAAGCAATTCATAAATTAATTACAGAAGTCAAACAAGTGTTTCTTGATAATGAAGAGCAAATATTATCTGGTGTTTTTGATAGTCCATTAACTTCACAGATAGATTCAGGTTCCAAATTAAAGGAAATCATAGATCTCACGCGCGAAAATGTGTATGAAGCCTGCGAAGTTGTTGAAGTAAAAGTTGCAGGATATGAAGTACTTGGTGGTTTATTAGAAGAGTTTGTTAATGCTGTTACTAATAATAGTTTATCGAAAAGCTATTTAACTAAAAAACTCTTACCTAATTTTAAGGATACTGATGAAGACCTTTATCGAAAGATTTTGCAAGTAACAGATTATATTTCTGGAATGACAGATTCATACGCAGTTTCTCTATTCAAGAAAATTAAAGGAATTTCTTTACCACGTGGTGGAAGGTAGCTATACTAATTCGTAATTTGTAATTGATGAGTTTATGTATAGCCGTAGGTTTGAACTTACTAGGTAGGTTTTGCGTTACTCAAAACTCCCAGTCTCCTTATCTCTGCTTATTCTTGTAGTTCTCTAATCCGTTCTTGAGCATCTTGATAGTATTCTGGCTTTTTTTGTTCTTGATAGAGGTTAGCGGCTTGCTGAAAATCTTGTAGTGCTTGCTGATTATTGCCTATAGCACTGTAAGAAAGTGCCCGATTGTAGTAGGCTTCAGCATAGCTAGAGTTAAGTTGTAAAGCTTGATTGAAATCTACGATCGCCATTTGGTGATCTGCCATATTGTAATAGGCAATACCCCGATTGAAATGGGCATCGGCATCTTGAGGATTCAACTGCAATACTCGATTGTAGTCTGCGATCGCACCTTGATTATCACCACCACGCCGCCGCACATTACCTCGATTGTAGTAGATTCCAGGTCGCTCAGGCTCAAGCTCAATTGCCTGGTTAAAATCAGTCATAGCACTGAGTTCGTCTCCCATTGCAAAACGCAGAATACCGCGACTGTTGTAGGCTGAAGCAAACTTGGGATTCAGTTCAATTGCACGATCATAGTCGGCGATCGCGGCTTTGTTGTTTCCTAGTCTGTCGTAAGCAAGACCGCGATTGTAGTATGTGGTAGCATTGTCTGGAGCAAGTTTGATTGCTTGATTGTAATCGGCGATCGCACCTTGACGATCTCCTAAGTCATCGCGGGCATTACCTCGGTTTTCATAAGCAGCTGCGTTGTTAGGATCGAGACGAATCACTTCTGTAAAACTGGCGATCGCGCCTTTAAAATCGCCTTGATTGTATCTGTTTACACCTTCATCGTATTGTTCTTGAAGGTTACTTGCAGGACTTGCAGGAGTAGCTTGTGGTGTTTGAGCACTGACAATAGCAGGCGTACTACCAAGAACATGAACAATGCTTAAGATAGTAACAGTAGTTAAAATACGGTTCATAGCGTTACGTGATTATTGGACTAGACGCTGAGTTTTTGTGTCAACTTACACTTTTAACTTGTTCAACTAATCCTAGTGATAACTTACCAATGTGGTAACTTGGTATGTAACTATTACGTAGCTAGATGCCGAATTGTTTCCACAATACTTTAAAACTTAACTATTTGAGTTGACTATATATCTTACTGTTATCTGACTCCTCACAAGCGTTAATAACTTCTTGCCTTGCCCAGCGATCGGCACTCACAATGTCTTCTAGGGATGGATTTATCTGATGATCAGATGCGTGGCGATCGCATACCCGTTCAATACACCGAGGAATATCTAAAAAGCGAATCTTCTCTTCTAAAAACAACGCCACAGCTTGTTCGTTTGCGGCATTAAGAACCGCAGGCATCGAACCACCTGCTTTACCCGCTGCATAGGCAAGTTGCATACAAGGATACTTTTTGTGATCGGGTGCTCTAAAAGTTAAATCGCCAGCTTTCACTAGATCCAACTGTTCCCAGTTGGTATAGATACGTTCAGGATACGATAAAGCATACAACAATGGTAAGCGCATATCAGCCCAACCCAACTGTGCTAACACAGAAGTATCTTGCAGTTCAATGAGTGAGTGAATGATACTTTGAGGATGGATGACAATCTCGATGCGATCGTAGTCAAGAGCAAAAAGATAATGCGCCTCGATGACTTCTAGTCCTTTATTCATCAACGTAGCTGAATCTATTGTAATTTTTTTACCCATTGACCAATTGGGATGTTTCAAGGCGTCTGTAACTTGGACGTCTACTAACTTTTCTACAGGTAAATCGCGGAAAGCACCACCAGAAGCTGTGAGTAAAATGCGCCGCAAACCTCCGTTTGGTACACCTTGGAGGCATTGAAAAATTGCCGAATGCTCTGAATCTGCTGGTAGTAACTTCACATTGTATTTTTCAATCAAAGGAAGCACAACAGGCGCGCCAGCAATCAACGTTTCTTTATTAGCTAAAGCAATATCTTTACCTGCTTCAATCGCTGCAATTGTTGGTAGTAAACCAGCACAACCAACAATACCCGTAACAACCGTTTCGGCATTGCCATAACGCGCAACTTCCACCACTCCAGCTTCACCCGCCAGTAAAATAGGTTGTGGATCGAGATCTGCGATCGCCTCTTTGAGTTGGGGTAATTTATCTTCAGCGCAAATCGCGGCGATACTTGGTTGAAACTGTCGAATTTGAGCAGCAAGCATTTCTACATTGCGCCCAGCCGCTAAACCCACAATCTGAAATTGATCGGGGTACTGAGCCACAATATCGAGGGTTTGCGTACCGATAGAGCCGGTAGAGCCAAGAAGAGTAATCGCTTTCACAACAATTTAAGAATCAGCAGTATCTCCAATATAAGATTCTAAGGGGACAAGATGATGTAGACACAACGCGATGATACCTTGATACCTCAAATCGCAAGCTGTAACAGTGTTGTAAATAAACAATAAATTGGGTTTGGGTGGCGATTGCCAAATTTTTTCGTTCTGCTTATTTGAGTTAGTTCTGTCGGTATTCAACACATGCATCAAGTTTGCTGTTGATATTGCATTAAACTTCTTGCAAAGTACTTAAACTGTCATGTTGAGCCAAGCGAAACATCTCGCGAGATTCTGCGCTATATGGCATTCGGCTGAGAATGACATTCATAATTTTTTGACTTTTGCAATTCTATCATTCAGAAGCAGAAATGTTGCGATCGCGCTTACCATCGATTCTCAATACCATTAAATAAAATATTTGCAAGTTACCTAGATTACAGTTTATTTAATTTCTGTCAAGAATTCTGTAAATTTGCCTGTAAGAGATCTATACTTAGAAGTAGCTGCAGCAGCGCCAACATGACATTAGCGTGCGGTTGGACGAAATCACATAAAGGAGATTTATTCTCATGGCACAAGAAACCGCTGCCCGATTTTTTAAAGCTGTACAACAAGATCACGCCTTACAAGAGAAACTCAAAGCAACATCAGATCCCGAAGCCTTTATCAAGATTGCAGCACAGCGAGGCTATAATTTCAGTCTGCAAGACTTAGATCAAGCAATCAGCAAGTTGTCTCCAGAAGAAGTTGCCGCAGTTATTAACCCAGGTGTTTCCCCTCGACGACATATAGTTCCAAGATAAGCCTACGTGAGAAATTGAGCTGTGAGGTTTCGAGTGCGTCGATCCTAAATTGTGCAAGTTTTAAGATTAGAAGCTACATCTGCAAATTACAAATTAAAATGCGTTACTAATCCCATCCGTGATAGGAGTGGGATTTTATTTTTGCTCTTTCTATAGTCAGAAGCACTTAAATGATTCTTGAATTTAATAATGCGCTAGCTAATGACAATGAACAATGAGCAATCCCAAGGAAATGTTCATAACTCAAATAGAAATAATACGGACCTTCTTGCTTCGCAGATTGGATTAACTTAATGCAATCTACATAATTGAATAACTTTGCTTTACTAAATCTTCAAAATAACTGTATTTAATGCAAATTGGATGAGTTTTGTATGAGTTATGTATGGGTTTTATGTAGAAGAGATATTTCTCAGTGAAAATGACTAGAATTATTTTTGTGATTTATATTCTTTGAATATAAAGAAAATCAAAAAAATTGTAACAAACAAGGTTTTGTAAATAATTTAGGGCGGAGAGTGTGAATCGAAAATTAAGTATTTTTTCTCACAAAGCCAATAGAGAAGGACGCCATAGTTCTCAGTTGCTGATAATAGTATCAGGCTTAAAAACACTTAAAAATCAGTTCTCAGTAAGAAAAGTATTTAGTTATGTTGCAGTAGCATTAATGGTTGCGATCGCAGTACTCGCAGGACACACAGTATCTGCGCAATTAGTTCCTGACGGACCTTCGCAGCCGTTAACATCCCTCAAGACTGTACCAATTCCTGAACCAGCAAACTTAGGAGAATTTGTCAGCGATCGCGCCGCAGCTATCCGCTTAGGCAAAGCATTATTCTGGGATATGCAAATTGGCAGTGATGGTATTCAAGCATGTGCAACTTGCCACTTTCATGCTGGAACTGATACCAGAGCCAAAAATCAACTAAGTCCAGGATTACTACGTGTTAATGCTGATGGTAGTCCCAATCCCGATCAAACTTTTAGTGTAGGAAGTGGACCTAACTATACGCTCAAACCTGGAGACTTCCCCTTTCACAAGCTTACCGATCCTAACAATCGTTCTTCAGCAGTGCTAGCAGACAGTAATGATGTTGCAGGTTCGCAAGGCGTACCGCTAACTAAGTTCAACAATACGACTCCTGGTAATGCAGAGGATGACGTTACGGTACAACCCGACACCGTATTTCATGTCAATGGCACCAACGTTCGCCAGGTAACAGAGCGCAACACGCCTAGCACAGTTAACGCGGTATTCAACTTCCGTAACTTTTGGGATGGTAGAGCACAAGATGAATTTAATGGTGTTAATCCATTCGGTTCGCGAGATCCTGATGCGCGAGTTATCAAGGCATCTACACCAGCAGTACTGCCAAAAGAAGTCAAAATCAGTCTAAACAATGCCTCATTAGCTTCGCAAGCAGTAGGACCACCGCTAAGTTCGGTTGAAGAATCTGCAACAGGTCGGATCTTCCCTGATATTGGCAACAAACTCGGTCGAGTTAAACGTCGGTTACTTCCTAGAGAGACAGGTAAGAAATTACGTGCGTTGCGACCACTCGGCAAGCAGCTAGTTGCGGCTGACGATAGCGTACTTGGTGGTTTCAGTCGAGGAAGATTACCTGGGTTAAAAACAAACTACACGGCAATGATTAAGGCAGCATTTAAGCCTGAATGGTGGAGATCGGCTTATCTGATCAATGTTGATCCCAACACTGGAAACCGTAGTTTTGTGCGTAGAAAAGCTAACCAAATCGCAGATGCAGATGGAATTGTCGATCCTGATCAATTACCAAATCAGCAATATACGCTCTTAGACTACAACTTCTCGCTGTTCATGGGACTGGCAATTCAAATGTACGAGTCTACGCTCGTCTCAAATAATGCACCAATTGACCGATACCTTGAAGGCAATACAGGTGCTTTAACAACTGCACAAGTACGTGGTAAAGAGCTATTTGAAGGTAGGGCTAAATGCATTAACTGTCATGGTGGTGCAGAATTTACCAATGCATCTGTGAGAAATGTACGCAAAGAAAGACTCGAACTCATGGAAATGGGTAGCGGACAACCTGCAGTTTATGACAATGGTTTCTATAACATTGGCGTACGACCAACGCAAGAAGACTTAGGAGTAGGAGGAAAAGACCCCTCTGGCAATCCACTGTCTGAAACACGGCTGGCACAGCAAGGGAAATTTAACGCCTTGTTGGGCGAAAATCCTAATATCACAGTTGATGCAGGCGATCGCGTAGCAGTAGATGGTGCTTTCAAAACTCCAGGACTACGCAATATCGAACTCACCGCGCCTTACTTCCATAACGGCGGGCAATTAACCCTACGTCAAGTGATCGATTTTTACAATCGCGGTGGAGATTTCCACGAGCAGAATATCAACAACTTAGATCCAGATATCGAAAATCTGAACTTAAGTGAACAAGATAAAAATGACTTAGTAGAATTTCTCAAAGCCCTAACTGATGAACGCGTGCGTTCTGATAAAGCGCCCTTCGATCACCCACAACTGCTTATTCCTAACGGACATCCAGGAGATACTACATCTGTTACCAATAATGGTAAAGGTCACGCCACTGATGGCACGCTGTTGGAACTTCCCGCAGTAGGTCGTAATGGCGGTCGTGTGAGAGCCAATTTCTTGTCTTGAACTAAAGCTATTAGCTGTTAGCAATGAGCAATTAGCAATTAGCGCTAATTGCTTTTTTATTATGTCTTGCTACTCCACAATTTCATTGACAGGAAAGCGATCTAATAGTTGCATTGCCCGATATGCATTGCGCTGTAAAGCTTCTGATAAATAAGGAATGTGAGGTATTTGCGAAAGTAGATCTAAGGTTCGACGCAACAACCGCACGACATCGCCCTCATCCAAACTTGTATTTGCACAAAGTTCTAACCACTCTACTCCCAACGCCCACTGTTCAACTAATGCCACCAAATCATATTCCAACCAAATTGGAAATGCTACATTGTAACGGCGTTGCAATTGAAACAACTGACGGCGAGTAGAACGCAATCCGGCAAGTGCTTCTTCAACTTCAGAAGATAAAACATAGCGTACCCAACTATCTGGGCGAGTATTTTCGGTGACGAGTGCTGCTACGGCTGCTGCAAGGTGGTGTGGATCGAGTTGATCGAATTCACCACTGACTAAAGCAAGTCCTAACCATAATTCATTATCACCGCGAATCGCTGCTGCGACTTGTCCTAAATGCGTTGGCACTAACTCATTCAAGCAACCAAACCGCTGCAAAATTTCAATCAGATGTAAAAATTCTTCCCAGTGGTGCTGAGATAATTGACCTAACTCTTCTTGCCGTTCGGCAATTTCTGCTTGCAACTGCAAACTCTTGTTGCGACGCTTGAGAATCGTTGCTGGGGTGTCAGATTTGTGCAAAGGATGGGCTTGTAGTTGAGCTTCTAAAGCAGCAACTTTTGCTTGCTGTGCCAAAACTTCGGGGGCAATATTGAGTTCTGCTGTCTCAGGAATTGCGAGTGCGATCGCCGCAGTTTCTTGATTTCCCCGACGCGATTGTCCTGGCTTCAATGGCATTTCGACTGGTGGTAACAGATCGCTCGCAATTTCCAATCGCGGTAACTCTGCATAGAGATCGACAACATCGCTAGTCATCACCACATACCAGCGATTATCCTGTCCCAAACAAATTAAATACGGTGCTTGACCCGAACCTGGTGACTTGGCAACTAAAACAGCCGGAATTGGTGTTGCAGTTGGTACGTGTTTTCCGCGAAGACTCAATAATGTTCCTGACACGGCAAAGCTTAATGTTAAACCCAATTGCTCTACCCGTGCTTCTTGGGCTTGCTCGTGAAGTGTCTTTAAAAGTTGACGTTCTACTTTAATGCGTTGGCGTAATTTCTCATACTTGGCAAGCTGTTCCATATCTATAGACTGCAACTGTGCCTCAATTTGAGCGACTTGCCCTTGCAGATGTGCCAAAGATTCGTAGTGCGGTTGCAAATATAGCGTTGCTAAATACTGCCCAAAGCTGCGTTCTACAAGTTCTTTGGCTTCCTCTAAAGTATGAGTTTGCAATAAGTTCAACACCATACCGTAGCTTGGCGTAAACTGGCTCACAAGTGGATCTGGTTGCGCTGTAGCAAGATAGGCAGCTTCTTTCGCACCTTCAAACGGTGTTTGTAATGTGACAACATGACCAAGTTTATCCATCCCGCGACGTCCAGCACGCCCTGCCATTTGGAGAAATTCAGAAGGATTCAGTAGTCGGTGTCCGCGATCTGTGCGTTTGGAAAGTGTCGAAATAACAGTTGTTCGTGCAGGCATATTAATTCCTGCTGCTAGCGTTTCGGTTGCAAAAACAACTTTAATAAGTCCCTGTTGAAACAGTTCTTCGACTAGCCCTTTCCAAGTTGGTAATATCCCAGCATGGTGTGCCGCAATCCCGCGATAAAGAGGTTCAATTTGTCCAGCGCGTCCGGCTTCGGGGTTCCGTGCTAGAAATTCATCAATTTGTTGCTGTAGTTGTGCGGCTTCTGCTGAGTTGACAAGCGATAAATTTCCGATATTTGCGACAGCTTGGTCACATCCCCGACGGCTGAAGATAAAATAAATTGCCGGTAGCATATCCTTTGCTGCTAATCGCGAAATGGTAAATTCTAAACTAGGGGCTTCAAGACGCGCTCCATTGCGGCGTCCACCTTTGGCATAAGCATTACTACTTCCTGGCTTAGGCTTCAAACGTGGATTGATTTTAGATTTGTTATTGTCAAGCAGTGGAAATAATCCTTTAGGATTGCAAAAGTAAAATTCTAAAGGAACTGGGCGAAATTCTGAGTAAATAAGTTCAGTAGGACCGTGAACTTGATTGATCCAATCTGTGAGCTGTTGACTATTGGCAATTGTTGCTGACAGTGCAACTAATTGGACTTCTGAGGGGCAATAAATAATTGATTCTTCCCAAACAGTACCCCGCTGGCGATCGTTCATGTAATGACATTCATCCAGCACAACGGCTTCAACATCAACTAAAGAAGTTCCTACTTCACCTATAGGTGTTCCGTAAAGCATGTTACGGAAGATTTCGGTCGTCATCACCAAAATCGGTGCGTCGCGGTTAATTGAGGCATCTCCTGTGAGTAGCCCTACCATGTCAGCACCAAAGCGATCGCGAAAGTCACGCAGTTTTTGATTAGAAAGTGCTTTGAGGGGTGTAGTATAAAAAACTCGTTTGCCTCGGCTTAATGCCCGATAAATCGCGTATTCTCCAATTAATGTTTTTCCTGAACCTGTCGGCGCACACACCACAACCGAGTGACCAGCATTTAATGCTCGAATTGCCGCCAACTGGAAATCATCGAGTTCAAACGGAAATATCTCTTTTAAATTTAGTTCAGAAAACAGTTGCAAATTCACTCAATTGAGGTTAGTTAACTTGAAGACAAGCAGCTTGATTACCTTAAATTATAGACTTTAAAATGATTTCCTAATTTTTTGTCTAATCTCTAGTTCCCAACTCCTGCGATCGCACTGCTGCGGCTTTGACTGCGGCAATTAATCCGGCGCGGAATCCAGCACGTTCTAACTCGGTGACGCCGGCGATTGTTGTTCCACCTGGACTTGTGACTCGATCTTTAAGTTCGGCAGGGTGCATTTGAGTTTCTTGCAACAATTGTACTGTCCCACGCACAGTTTGCAGAGCGAGTTGAGTGGCGATCGCTCTTGGTAAGCCTGCTGCAACACCACCATCAGATAGTGCTTCTATTAATAATGCAACATAGGCAGGTCCTGAGCCTGACAACCCTGTCACCGCATCCATTAATGTTTCGGGAACTTCTACGACTTCTCCCACCGCAGTAAATAGCTGCTGGGCAATTTGCTTGTCGCGATCGCCTGCTTGCGCACCCAAAGAAATCGCTGTCATTCCAGCGCCGACTGTTGCTGGAGTATTAGGCATCGCTCTAATAATTGGAACTTGAGGAAAAGCCTTTTCTAATTGCGATAGAGACACTCCTGCTAAGATAGAAATAACAAGTGGTGTAGATTTTGTGAGTGGAGATACCAATTCAGCCGCCACTGCTGTAAATACTTGCGGTTTGATTGCTAAAAGCAGTACCGAAGCTTGAGTGACAACATAGTTGTCATCTGTAACTGAAACTCCGTATTGATTTGCTAAATAGTCGCGTCGTGCTGGTGATTTCTCGCCAACGATAATCTCTGTTGGTTGATATATTTTCTGAGAAACCAAGCGGGATAATAGCGCTTCTCCCATTACCCCGCCGCCAATAATCCCAAACTTAACAGACAATTGAACAATCCTTGTGTCTAGAACAGTACTAGCAACAAATGAAGCGTGTAATTAGCTATCAGCTAAACCACATGAATCTAGATGCTGCATAGCAATGGAGCGAGATGATTAAGACCTTATAGAGGCTTAGAACCATAATTACAAATAATTTTGACTTTTGACCTCTGAACCGTAGGTCTGCGCGAAGCGCGTCCCCTGACTCCTGCTATATGCCTTAACTAGACTGCGCAATTCGAGTAGAATCTGCTGACCAGGCTTGGCTGTGAACTGTTGTGCGTTCTGTCCGCACCTGAGTTTGAGGAACTTCTTGTACGACTCCTGACTGAGTTGTTACTTGTACGCAAATAGGAGTGAACAGAAAAATACTGTCGCCAACACGTTCTTGATGACCATCGATTGCGTAAGTTCCACCAGCGACAAAATCAACAGCACGTTGAGCCAGATCGGGGTCCATCATTGTGAGGTTGAGCACAACAGATTTACGCTCGCGCAAGGCTTGAATTGCCTGTGGCATTTCTTCAAACGAGCGGGGTTCCATCACAACAACTTCATACGTCCGATTTCCAGCCTCATGCATTCCAATTACATTATTCATCGAAGCTGCTCCTACTTCGGAATTAGGTTCTAAGGTAATTCTTTCGCGTACGCGCCGCCGTTGGCGTAAATCTTCTTCTATTGGCTGTGAATGTTCAGGTGGATAAGTATGGCGATAGCCATCCTCTTCGACAACTTCATAAATATCGTTGTCTTCTGCATATGGATCGTTCAAACCAACAAAGTCTTTGATTGTCTTGATAAATTTGCTCACTGTTGCACTCTCCCTGTCTATTCACACATATTAGTTAACTGGGAAAACATATTTTAATCAAGTAGGAATGCGATCGCATGATAGGCTGCGCTATTTCATACTTTTTTTCTCAAGCCATACTCCTGCATGAGGTTTGATTTAGGGGCTTTTCTGCTGGCAGGTTTCCTTGAAAATACAAAGTCACCTCAATTGAGAAAAGCGCTTTGACAACATTGGAGACCTTCAAGTTTGACAAGCTTTAAACCGATAGGTATCAAAAACTCAACTTGTAGCCTTCAATATCAAAATTACACAATGCTCTGGTTCATACTATCTTTTTTCTCTGTACTTCAACCGAGATATTACTGAATTTTTCGGAGTTTTCAGTTAGAAATGAATGTTGTATCCTTACCAGTTGTTTTCTGATGCTGTCGCCTGTGGCGGTGTTGGTCTTTCGCCGAACAGAATACGACCTAGTCTCACCATTGTGGCGCCAGCTTGCACTGCTAGGGAATAGTCGTGAGACATTCCCATAGAAAGCTGCTGCATGTGCAGGTTAGACCAATGTTGCTCTTGAATGTTACTCGCAAGATCGCGAGTTTGGTTGAAAAAATTAAGAATTTCTACATCATTTAATCCCAGCGGTGGAATTGTCATCAAACCTTGAAGATCTAAGCGATCGCATTGGTTAAGTGCTGGTAGGTCGTTAAGGAGTTCTGGTACAGTCCAGCCTGTTTTATTTGGATCGCTTTGCAATTTCACCTGAAGGCAAATTTTGGGCTTGCATGACGCCTGTGTTGCCAGTTGATTTAAACGTTGTGCCAACTTTAAGCTATCAACCGAATGAATCCACTCAAACAGTTCTAAAGCTTTTTTAGCTTTGTTTGTTTGTAACCGCCCAATCATGTGCCAGGTGATATCCGTTAAGTCATGTAATTGTGCCTGCTTACTTGCAGCTTCTTGAACGCGGCTTTCACCAAAATCGCGCACTCCAGCAGTATAAGCTTCACGCATCGCTGCAACAGAAACTTGTTTAGTGACAGCAATCAAACGGACTGTATCTGGCAGTTCTTTACGGATTAGAGCGATCCGTTCAGCAATCGAACTCATTGGAAGGTACGTTGCAAAATTGTTTGTAGCTGTTCGTACTCTTGTGTTTGTCCAGTACGGCGTAGCATGCGTAAGCGATTTTCTAGTAATAAACGTGCTTCAGAGCGACCAATCGGCTCAAACTTCATTCCTGATGTAGCAATAGTTACCAAAAAAAAGAGCCTCTGCGCATAGAGAGTAGTAAACAGTTCCTGGTGTTCCTCAACAAAACAGACTCTGTACAGTAGACCGAAATTTGGATGATTTATGTAATGTTCTGTGTTCATTCCCTCTTAATTAAAGAAGACTTAGCTGTGTTGAGACTACCAGATTAATAACGCCGATGATATCTTGATTTGGGACAGCCATTCTAGCTATTGGCTGTAAATTGAGTTGAAGATCAACAAAACAAAATTGCTGTGGCGATCGCATAGTCGCGATCGTGACTTAAACTCAATTGCCAAGACAAATCTTTGTTCCAAGTTGCAACTAATGCTGCGGCTCTCCCGTGTAAGTATACTGCAGGTGCTCCACTTGTTTGACGCTGAATTTCAATTTCGGTGTAACCGATACCCCGCCATCCTGTTACAAGTGCCTTTGCTACAGCTTCTTTTGCTGCCCAACGTCCAGCAAGTTGATGAATTGAAGGGCGAGTGTGTGAGTCTAGAGCATATCCACAATCGTATTGTTCTATTGGTGTATACACGCGGTGTAAAAAGCGATCGCCAAAGCGCTCAAATGCTGCTTGAATGCGTGGAATATAAACAATATCGGTTCCTAGTCGAATCATTACAAGTTAAGGGTAAAAAAAGCAGAGGAGACGAGAGTTATGAGTGTTGAGCTTAGAGAGTTATGAATGCTGAGTTATGAGTTTAAGAGAGTTGAGAAAATTCTTCAATTCAAACTTCAAAACTCAAAACTAATCACTAGCCAAAGCGCCATTCTTTCCCTCACTCCTCGACGCCACTTGCTACAACGGGGACACCCCCAAGGGTGCAGTGGCTCCCCCACGCTCCTCGCTCCTAGTTTTATCTAATGCTGCAAGTTGTGCCTGGGCTTTATGTAACGATTCGTGCCATTCTCTTTCTGGATCGCTATCAGCAACGATACCAGCGCCAACTTGACCCCAAATTTGAGTAGCTAGGGTGTTTGAAGGCACAGGAGCTGCCAGCAGCGTACGAATTAAAATATTCAAGTCCATATTACCGCGCCAATCGAGATAACCGCAGGAACCATAAAATAAGCTACGCCGAACGGGTTCTAATTCTTCGATAATTTCCATGCAGCGCAGTTTTGGGCAACCAGTAATTGTGCCACCAGGGAACATTGCACGAATTAAATCAATTGCACTGTGATTTGCATTCAATGTGCCTTTAACATTGCTGACAAGGTGCATAACATGACTGTAACGCTCTATTACGAGTAACTCATCAACCGCAACTGAACCCCAGGTACATACTCGCCCTAAGTCATTGCGTTCAAGATCGACGAGCATAATGTGTTCAGCTCTTTCTTTAGTGTTTGAAAGTAACTCTTGGGCAAGTTGGCGATCTTGTTCGGGTGTCACACCACGCGATCGCGTTCCGGCTATTGGTCTTGTTGTGGCTTGTTGTCCGACAAGTTGTACTAATCTTTCTGGTGAGCAACTTGCGATTTCTCCCCAAGGCGATCGCCAGTAACTTGCAAATGGCGATGGGTTAATTTTCTGTAATGTTTGATAAATCTCCCAGCCTGATGCAGTTGTTTGAGTTTCAAACCGCAGCGAAAGATTTGCCTGAAAGATATCTCCTGCTTGGATGTAGTTTTTAGCACGCCAAACTGCGTGTTCGTACTCAGCTTGGGAAGTCAGGAAGATAAGTGGGGCAGAGGAGCCGCTTTTTTCGTGCGGGGGTTTCCCCCGTTGAGCAAACTGGGGTGGGCAGAAGGGCAGAGGGGCAGGAGGTGCAGGGGGAGATGCTAGATTGCTTTGCAGTTTGTCTAATTGCTGAGGATCGGAGGCGGCTAAGTGAAGAATTTGCTGCCAGTGATCGAGAACTGCGAAGCACTCTGGTTCGTACCAAAACGCGACTGGAAAAGGTAATGAATCTTGTTTGAGAGTTGGTAGTTTTTCTAGTTCCCAGGCGAAATCGTATCCCAACCAACCGAGCCAACCACCAGTAAAGGGCAAAGTCGATTGAGGAGGTGATACAACTTGTTTATTGGCAGCACTAAGGAGCCGTTGACGGAGACATTGTAAAATTTCGCCTACTGCTGGAGTCCAAAATTGCAGACAGCCATTGATTGTACGAGGAGCGCCTGCACAGATTGAGTAGCGAGTTTGGATTAATTGCTGTGGTGGAGCATAGGGGCTTTCTAATAGAGTTGCAATAAACTCATTGGCAAACAAAGCAGCAAAAATTTGCGTGCCAGTACGATTTTCGAGAGGAAGCGATCGCCAATACCACGGTTGCATTTACACTTCGTTACCCCAAACAAATCTTGCTCCCCAAAAAGCAATTAAACATATTACAGCAATCCAGTCGCAGCTTCTTAGGCGGAGATCGTGCCATTGGACGCGATGCTCGTTTGGGCTGGTAAATCCCCTAACCATCATGGCATTAGCCATTTGTTCAGCTCGCAGTAAGAGATTTTCTAGCAACCGTTCTGCTACCAGCATCCAAACTTTTACAGCACCTTTCAACCCCAGTTTTTTCCAGTTAATTGCTCGTGTACGCACTGAACGAGCTAAGTTTTGCACCTCTTCTAAAACCAAGGGAATGAACCGCAGCGCTAGTGTCAAAGTTAAAGCAATTTCTGTTACAGGAATCTTCAACCAGCGTAAAGGACGCATTAAGCTTTCAATTCCGGCAGTAATTTCTTCTGGTGCAGTTGTTAATAAAAACAAGTTGGTACTGTAAATCAGCGTGAACAAAATTGTACTCAAGCGGATTGCCAAAACCAAAGAACGACGGGTGACAGTAATTGGTCCGCGCTGAAATAGAACATACTGATAATCCGAAGGTTGGGGTATAAAACTTAATGTATTACTTGGCAAGCGAGGTTGATAATCGATACTGAGAGTGTCTGGACTAACAGCACCTAGAAGTAACACAAAAAACGCTACCGTTAATAGCCAGCCCATTTGCTGACGCCACACTCGTAAGGGAATTTTAGCGGCAAAGGTAATCAACACTAGCAATCCCACCACCATAATTCGCCAAGGAGAGTTTGCCAAGATGGGAACCAGTAAAAAGCTCAATAACCAAGCTAACTTCACCCTAGGATCGAGCCGATGCAACCAAGTTACTGGTTGTTCTAGGTAAAGCCCCATTGGTAGCGATCGCAGTAAATCCATCTTTTAGAGAGGTCAGAGGTCAGAGAGGAAAGGAGCGAGGAGCGAGGAGCGAGTATAGAAGTTTAATAAAATATTTGAGTTTGGATTTTTATCTTCCCTAACCCCTAACTCCTCACTCCTCGCCCCTGTTTACACACGAGTAGCACGATTGGCAGTATTTTCGATATCGCGGGCTTTTTTGCTACGCCATAGTAAACGAATGGGCGTTCCGCTGAAGCCTAGTTGTTGCCGAAATTGACGTTCGATGTAGCGCCGATAGTTTGTATTAAAACGCTCTGCTTCATTAACAAATAGCGCGATCGCCGGAGGTTGGGTGCTGACTTGTGTACCGTAGTAAATTTTACCTTGGCGTCCTTGACGATTAGTAGGTGGTGAATGCCATCTCACAGCTTCTTCAAGGATTTCATTAACAACAGCGGTAGAAACTCGACGTTTGTGTGCTTCGGCTGCTTTAGTGACAAGATCTAGAATTTTTTCAATTCGCTGTCCTGTTTTAGCGCTGACAAAGATCATTTCTGCCCAATCGACAAAGTGTAATCTTTCTTGCGTGTGCTTTTCGTAATCGTAAATTGTGTACGAATCTTTTTCTACAGCATCCCATTTGTTCACGACGATAACACAAGCACGTCCTTCTTCTGCAATCCGTCCTACAAGTTTTTGATCTTGTTCTGTCACTCCATCAAGTGCATCAATAACTAATAAAACAACATCAGCGCGGCGAATTGCTTTGAATGCACGATTGATGCCAAAAAATTCTGGTCCGTACTCAACGTTTTTCTTTTTACGAATACCAGCTGTGTCTATCAATCGATATATTTGTCCTTGTCGTTCGATAACGGTATCAATGGTATCGCGGGTTGTCCCTGAAATTGGGCTGACGATCGCTCTTTGAGTGCCTACAAAGGCATTTAACATACTCGACTTACCAACATTAGGACGTCCGACGATCGCAACTTTAATTTCGTCGGTTTCGGGAAGTTCTGCTACAGGTGGTATGTGAGTAATCAGTTGATCGAGTAATTCTCCTGTTCCGCTACCATGAATTCCTGAAACAGGATAAGGTTCACCAAGTCCTAGTTCCCAAAATTGGGCAGCTTGAGCTAAGCCTTGATCGGGTGATTCGCATTTATTAACCGCTATCAGTACAGGTACAGGTTGTTGTCGCAGCCACTCAGCGATCGCTTCATCAGCAGGGGTTGGTCCACTTTGTCCATCTACTACAAAAATTGCAGCGACTGCTTCTGCTAAAGCTAGACTTGCTTGTTCTCGAATTAACGGTAAAAACTCAGTATCGTCATCAAAAACGAGTCCGCCTGTGTCAACTACTACAAATTCGCGATCGCGCCAGTAGGCATTTGAATAAGTGCGATCGCGCGTGACGCCTGGTTCATCGTAGACAATCGCATCTTGTGCGCCAGCTAAACGATTGACTAGCGTTGATTTGCCCACATTCGGGCGTCCGATAATAGCAACAATGGGCAAAGACATAATCTATCTGTGGCTGCAAGCTTTAGTCTTCTATTCTAGCGATTTTCATCATGGTATGACCTTTTCTCCCTAGTAGTTTATAATTGGCGCCACTAAGTTTGCTTTCACTGCAAACTGTGCTAACAATTTGATGTGGCAATCGGTTAAGCCTGGTTCGTGGTAGATATCATTGATTGCCCGCACGCGACCTTGTTTATACAATTCCA